>JARRLM010000065.1:0-6868 GCA_037386985.1 Acidobacteriota bacterium
ATTAATAACGAATCTGGACGCGTCCATAGGGGCTATGCTGGAACACGATCGTACACCGGGTGTATTGAGCGGAACAGACCACTCACTTTTGGACCTGAAATATATCAGCAACACGAAAGAGATCCAGGTAGGGGATAGGGTATTGAGTTCCGGGCTGGACGGGATTTTCCCCAAAGAATTTTATTTGGGTACAATAGTTGAGTGCGAAAAGAGTGAAGATGGTTTTTATAAAATCAAAGTTAAACCGGCGGTGGACCTGTATCATATTGAGGAGGTATCCGTTCTGCTTGTGGAACCCTGACTCTCCGGGAACCCACAGAGTCACGGATATCGGGAACCATCGGTGTTTCGAAATGCTATGAAATATCTTTTCCTTGCTTTGTCATCGTTCATGGCCATTATCGCCCAGATGATTGCGGGGAGTAATTTCTTCATTTTCAACTTTCTCGATTTGTCGCTGATCCTGGTCGCTTATTGGGCCATATACCGAAGTCGGACGCAGGCTCTTTTTGTCGGATCATTGACCGGTCTTCTGCTGGACGCTGCACTGAGATGGCCGCTCGGATATAATGGGTTCGGCCGGACCCTGGCCGCTTTTATCATCGGGCAGGCCTGGAAGAGGTTCAACACCACGGAAACCTGGGTGCAATTTACTATCATCGCCGTTTCTTCATTAGCAAGTTCAATCAGTATTGTTGCCTTATCCCGGATAATGCAACGGGATTCAAACAGTATTATCTTCGGTGTAGCGCTGATACAGTCTCTAATAACGGCTTTCATCACAATTGTTCTTTTCACGGTGCTGGAAGCCTACAAACATAACCGGGCGAATAAGGCGCACTGACCCGAAATCAATGAAGCTTCAACCGTCCTACCGATCGCCGACGCTGCGGATTCCTTAAGATAATGGAATTGCAACAAGAAACGAATAAACAGCTTGTTCAACAGCGGATGAATCTTTTCTGTTATCCCGTTCTGTTGATTTTCCTGATTCTGGGTGCCCGTTTATGGCAACTTCA
Organism: Acidobacteriota bacterium; assembly: GCA_037386985.1. GTDB lineage: Bacteria > Acidobacteriota > UBA6911 > UBA6911 > UBA6911 > UBA6911. The sequence goes on from JARRLM010000065.1 coordinate 1,020, forward strand.
GATAATCCAGGGAGCGGAATATGCCCTGAAAGCGGAAAACAACCGTGTACGAAGGGTAGAACTGATCGCTCCAAGAGGAATGATCTCAGATCGTAACCATAAGGTTCTGGCGGAACACCGGTCGTCTTTTACGGTACTTTTGTATCGCGAATCGATAACGGATCCCGCTGCAACAGTCCGGTTTCTGGCTGAAAAACTTGGCATCAATTCGGAAGATGTAGAATCCAAATTACGCCGCAGCAGGGAAACCGGTATGTATCGTCCTATCGTTGTTGAAGAAGAAGCCGGGATTGAAGACATTTCAATCATTGAGGCTCATAGACGGGATCATCCGGAAATCCAGTTGGTCCCTGAACCGCTCAGATCTTACAAGTATGACGAAACCGGCGTTCCGCTCGCAGCGCATCTTCTCGGCTATATTGGGGAAGTTACCGAAGAAGAACTGGATGGAGAACTGTTCCCGAGCGCCGATTACGGCTCTCTTGTGGGGCAGAGCGGTATCGAACGGAAATATAACGAACTCCTGGTTGGCCAGAATGGGGAGAGATTGGTACTGGTCGACAGCCGCGGGCGTGAAGTCGGGCTTCTGGATGATGAGAATAAACCTATTACGGGCGGGGAAGTACAGCTGACGCTGGATCTGGACCTTCAAAAGGTTGCTGCAAAGGCGCTTGAAGATAAAGTGGGGGCTATCGTTGCCATGGATCCTGGGAATGGGGAGATCCTGGCAATGGCCAGCGCCCCTTCTTTCGATCCAAACGCTTTCTCTACCCGCCTTTCCTATAAGGACTGGAATGCGTTGCTGGAGGATCCCGATCGTCCTCTTCAGAACCGGTGCATTCAAAATAGCTACGCCCCGGGATCCATATTCAAACTCATAATGGCAGAAGCCGGACTTGAAAGTGGTTTATTGGACAAAAATACGTTCGTTGACTGTGAAGGCACCGTGGAGTATTACGGCAGGGTTTTCCATTGCATTGAAAATGGGCATGGGCGTATCGGTCTGGAGAACGCTATTGCAAGATCGTGCAATATCTTTTTCTACGAATTAGGCAGAAGGCTTGGGATCTCAAGAATTGCAGACCATGCGGCAATCATGGGACTGGGCCAAAAAACCGGCATAGATCTGCCGGGAGAACGGAGTGGAATCGTCCCGAGTCCGGAGTGGAAGAAGAGAACTCAGGAGGAGCGATGGTACCTGGGGGAAACTATCCCTGTCTCTATCGGGCAGGGAGCTCTGAGCACGACGCCGCTTCAGGTCTTGCGCGCTGTAAGCGCTTTTGCTAATGGAGGGTTCCTTGTTACGCCGCACCTTCTGTACTCCGCAGAAAAAAGTGAAGGAAATCCGGAATGGCCCCCCAAACAGATCGGTGTCAGTGAGAGTAGTCTCAGCAGAATTCGGGAAGGAATGTGGAGGAGCGTCAACGGTGGCGGAACAGGGTATGGTGCAGCGATCCCCGGGCTGGAAATATGCGGGAAAACCGGAACCGCCCAGATCGTGAGCAAGGAAACTCAAAAGCGTGTTCCCGGTGTGGCGGATGACCATGCCTGGTTCGCTGGCTTCAGCCCCAGAGAGAATCCGGAAATTGCCGTCGTCGTTTTTATCGAGCACGGAGGTACGGGGGGTGTTGCCGCAGCTCCTCTTGCAAGAAAAATTTTTAAGGCCTTTTACGACAAGAAGGAATAACCGATATGGACCGGAGGGTGTTGTTCGGTTTTGACTGGCTTTGGCTTTTAGCGCTACTGGCATTGTCGGGTACGGGTGTCGTTGCAATCTGGAGTACGACAGACGGTACCAGCCTGGATTCCTATTTCGGCAAACAGCTTGTTTATTTGTGCTGCGCCCTGTTTGTTTTTATTGTACTTCTGTATTTCAATTACCATGTTTTTTCCGACTATATTGTCTTTATCTACGCAGTCGGAATGATAATGCTGGGATTGGTTTTGGTAATCGGTGTTTCCATCCATGGCAATAGAAGCTGGATCAATCTTGGAATAATTTCATTCCAGCCTTCGGAAGTAATGAAGATAGTCGTTATCATCGCCCTGGCAAAGTACTACTCCATGCATGAAGGAGAATACCTGGGGATTAAGGAACTCTTTATTGGAGGACTTATTGTTTTTGTTCCATTATTCATGGTCGTCCTGCAGAGAGATCTGGGTACGGCCGTAACGTACCTGCCGATTTATGGAGTTCTTTCCTGCCTGGCGGGAATTCGGAAAAAACATCTGCTTTTGCTGCTGGTTATTGTAGTTATCGCCGCTCCTACGGCATGGTTCAGTCTCCAGGGGTATCAGCGAGGGCGAATTATGAATGTTATTTATCCCTCGAGCGATCCCTACGGTATGGGTTACCAGTCTCGCCAGTCGGAGATAGCCATCGGTTCGGGAAGGTTGCTGGGGAAAGGATTCAAGCAGGGATCTCAGGGTAATCTCGGGTTTCTGCCGGCGCGGCACACGGATTTTGTTTTTGCAGTGTTGGCGGAAGAACGGGGATTTGTCGGCAGCGTCTTCATTTTAGGCCTGTTTCTTTTCCTATCCTACAGGCTGTTTCGAACGGCCAGGGAGGCTAAAGATAGAATCGGTAAGATGATTGTGGCCGGAGTTCTTAGTCTGCTGCTCTTTCATATGACGATAAATATAGGGATGGTGGAAGGATTGTTGCCCATCGCGGGGATTCCGCTTCCATTTGTCAGCGCGGGAGGGTCTTCCCTGATCACGTATTATGCCGCTATGAGTCTCTGTATGGGGATCTGGGTAAGGCGCTACGTTAACTGAGGTTTGTTCAATGTTTTGTATTGGCTTTGTGATGTATTTAAGCGAAAAGGAGTCAGGAGCCAGAAGTCAGGAGCCTGAACTCAGAACTCAGAACTCAGAACTATTAACTATTACATGACTTCCAACACATTATCTGAGCTTCTGACTCCTGACTTCTTACGATATTCTTGCAATCGGCCTTCAACACATCTACCATACTGTTTTAGGCCTGTTTATGTTTTATAGGGATCACACAGAAATCGTTTTTATTATAGGAAAAGTTGCCAAAAGTTACAGGTCGCGAATCAACGGTGCATATGTGGTTCGCCGTTAGAGAAACGGATTATAGTACGGGAGTCTATTGATAGACGTGATGCATGGCATCCAAATGAAATGTTAGGAAGAAAACGGTTTGTTTAAAATTTGTGCAGTTTTTCCCCATACACAGGGGATTGAAGCGCCAGTGCCATGCACTCTATGAAGATGAAGAAAAGCAGTTAGAAGCATACTAAGGAATACCGCAGCTGTAGTGTGTTGAATCTTCGGCCGTATTCTACATTCCCGCAGCATCTGCTTTCTCCTTCGATTTCCCACCGTATTTGCGCCCGCTACCAATCGGAGCATTTAAATGATTAAAGAGATGATCGTCGCCAGCACGGCTCTGGAGACGAAGGTTGCAATATTGGAGGATGACCAACTGGCCGAACTCTACATCGAGCGTGATCGTAACCGGAGTATTTACGCGAATACATACAAAGGGAAGGTCACAAAAGTTCTTCCCGGAATGCAATCCGCCTTTGTGAATATCGGTCTGGAAAAAGACGCATTTCTCTACGTTTCAGATTTGATTGAAGATACTGACGAATACGACAGGGTGTATTCCGATTCTGAAGATCCGATAGAAGTATCTTCATCTGAATCTGGAACACAGGAACGCCCTCAGCGCAAGGAGCGAAAGTCGGAGAAAAACCGGTACCGGGATCGTCGAGAGCGAGCCGAGAGATCGAGATCGGGCTCTTCACGGATATCTTCAACGGAGCGGATTCCCGGTATTTCACCGGAACAATGGACCATTAGCGCAGAAACAGAACATGAAGTAGAGTCGCATCTTGAATCCGATTCCCTTTACGCACCCTCGGATATACCCGAAGCTTCCGCATTGCCGGAAGGAACATCGGCTGAACTGGAAAAGGTTCCGTTTCAGCAGGATACATCCATACCCGAGTTAGAGGCGGGGGCCTCATCTGAAGCAGCTTCTTCTGAAGCCGAGCCTTCGCCATTGGAATCCGCCTCTATCCGGGATGATGGCGAAAACTGGCCCTTTGCCGTAGTGCAGGGAAAATCCAAATCAGGATTCACCCGGCGCAGGGGTGCCGCAACACGCAGGAAACGTTATACTTCATCCCGGAATGCGAATAAGGTCGAACATCAATCCATCGATACGATGTTGCAGCAAGGCCAGGAAATATTAGTGCAGGTAGCAAAGGAGCCTATTGCGAAGAAAGGTGCACGCGTTACCAGCCATATTGCCCTCCCGGGGCGCTATCTTGTTTATATGCCTACTGTTACACATGTTGGTGTATCCCGTAAGATCAGTTCAGATGCGGAACGACTGCGGTTGAAAGACATAATCCTCAAACACCGGGACCGATTTCCCGGCGGAATCATTGTTCGAACCGCAGCGGAAGAACATAGCGAAGAAGATCTTGTGAACGATTTAAATTTCCTTGTCAAACTTTGGGATGATATACGAACCCGGGCGGAAAAAGTGACTGCCCCAGCTCTCGTGCACGCTGAAATGAATCTCGTTCAGAGAATTCTTCGGGATCATTTCTCTTATGAGTTCACGGCTATCAGGGTGGATGACGAAGACGAATACAGGAGAATTGTAGAATTTGTGGATAAGATTTATCCCAACCTGGTCCACCGTGTAAGGCTATACACCAAAGAGAATTACATCTTCGATGAATACGGCATTACGCCGGAGGTTGACAAACTTCTTCATCAGAAAATCTGGCTGAAATCCGGTGGATATATCGTGATTAACCAGACTGAAGCCCTTGTAAGCATTGATGTGAATACCGGAAAGTTTGTCGGTCGCGGGAACAGTCTGGAGGAAACGATTACTCGAACAAATCTGGAAGCGGTCAAGGAAATTGCTCACCAGTTGAGGCTGCGAGACCTCGGGGGCATTATCGTGGTTGACTTTATCGACATGGATGAGCGAAAGAACCGGAAGCAGGTGATGGAGGCTCTATCCGAGGCAATCGCCAAAGACAAGTCACCCAGCAAGGTTCTGGAATTTAACGAGTTCGGATTAGTGGCGATCACCCGAAAGAGAGTGAAGCAGTCCCTTGAGCGCTCCTTGTGCCAGCAGTGTCCCTATTGCTCCGGTTCGGGGATGGTGAAATCGGTGGCAACGACATGCTACAGCATCTATCACGAAATCGAAAAGATGGCGGATCATCTGGACGACCGGTCCGACTTGATGATCCGGGTGCATCCTGACGTGGCGCGGGCGTTACGGGAATCCGAGTCCGTTGTTATTGATGAGATTCGTCATCTGCTGAAGAACATGGATGTAACCGTTAAAGCCGACTCAACCCTTCACATCGAGCATTTCAATTTAGTGAACTGAATCGCGGGCCGCTATCAGTCGATCTGTTCCAGCTTTGCCTGTCTCCTGCTGAGGTAAAATCCGCTTACGACAATGAACAGGACGCCGGATACGATGTAAAGTACAGATTTGCCTGAAGGCGGACTCAGGGAGAATACAGAAAAATAGTATATAACCGGGGCAATCTGCACCGGAATCTGTTGCATGGGAATGATGTTGTGGGCATCGGCAAACTTGAATGCTTCCTGTACCTGGCGTATGGCGAGCAGGTTCACGACGATCATGATGGTGCAGGCGGCAATAAAAATTATAACCTGACCGGTTGTTCCTTTGCCTCCAAGCACTATCCAGACTATGGCAAGCAGAGGCGAAATCCAGAAATTAGAAAGCCCGAAAGGGAATCCGTTTGAAAAACCCATGATCACGCCTTTGCGGCGTTTGCTCCTGAGAGCGGCAATGTGCGTTACAACCCACA
>JARRLM010000066.1:0-10899 GCA_037386985.1 Acidobacteriota bacterium
CCCATTGCAGGCGTTGGCGCTTGCCGACTCCGGTCAACGGTTGGAAGAGCTCAAAGGATTTCCTCCGTTGGAAGTTTTGGGTGTGGATCCGGAAGTTGCTCTTCTTGTCGCTTTTTTGGAAAGATTTGCTTATTACTTCCATACCCTTGTTCTTGGAGGTTTCTGTCTTATCTGCCTAAGAATTGGAATGAAGTGTTCGGTCTCAGAACAAATCTGTATGAAGACCGGCGCCTAATCTTCCGCGACACTCTTGGATTGGGATTTATTGCTTTTCTTTGCAAATTTGCCGGAAAAGGCAAGCGACAGCAGTATACCCGTTACCATTCCAATCAACATCGTCACAGCCAGAAGAGCTGCTCTTGGCATCACCATGGTTACAAAAAGCAGCTTAGTTTCTACCGGCTCGAGATTCTGCATAATTAAAACTATTGCCAGGATGACAAGAACAACAGCAGCAGACAGTTTTAAGTTTTTCATAGTCTTTGAGATATCCTTTGCCCAGTCAAATCATTGTCGAGAGTAAAGTGGCAATACCCAGAAAACTGAAAAATCCCACAACATCGGTTACTGTGGTCAGTACGATGGATGATGACTGTGCGGGATCCTGCTTAAGTGCCGTGAGTAGCATGGGAATGATGGCGCCTGATAGCCCTGCTGCCATCATAGAAATAACCATAGAAAGCAGAATCACCAGCGATAGCCCGAGGGAACGGCTCCAGACGAATACGGCTCCCGAGGTAATAATGGCAACGGCAATGCCGTTGAGCATGCCGGCCCGTAGTTCCTTGAAACAGATCCCAAATCCCTGGCTCAGTCTTACCTCTCTGAGCGCCAGTCCTCGCATGGTGACCGCAAGGGCCTGGGCACCGGTATTACCGGATTGACCGGCCACTACAGGCAGAAGCACGGCGAGAGCGGTGAATTTGGCAATGGTCGATTCAAATATCCCTACCACAGAAGCGGCGAGGAATGCGGTGCCGAGATTGACAATGAGCCAGGGAAGGCGTTTGCGAACCGCGTACAAGGCCGGTGAAAGCGCTCGTTCTTCTTTTCCGGCACCCACCATGGATTGGAGATCGGCACTGGCGGTCTCCTGGGCAGCCTGGATCAACGTATCACGCAATATTACACCTAACAGGTGTCTGTCCACATCCACCACAACAACCGAAGCGTTTTCCGTCTGAGAAAGGGAATCGATCACTTCGTTGCTGCTGGCCACACCCAGAACTTCCAACGGAGGAAATCCTTTGAGCTCTTCCAACCGTTGACCGGAGTCGGCAAGCGCCAACGCCTGCAATGGGACCGCGCCGCAGAGCACGCCGTCCTCATCTATCAGAAATATATCCCGGCCGATTTTACGTCGAAAATTACGGACCTGTTTGAGGACCTCTCTGGTTTTCATGTCCGGATGGAACGCCAACACGGCGGGGTCCATCATGGAGCCGGCTGTACCTTCGGGGAACCTGGATAGCGCGTTGATCTCAGCGGCGATTTTTGCGTCCATGTGTGCCAGCAGCTCGCCCTGGAGTTGCGCAGAGAAACGGGCAATCAGGGCTGCAGCTTTAGAAAGGTCCAACTTGGAAAATATTTTAGCGGCGGCTTCAAGCGGGATCTGCTCCAGCAACTGTTGAGCCTTCACCGGTGTCAGTCTTGCAGTAACTGCGGCGGCGGCGGCAGCCGGTATGGCAGCAAGAAATTTCGCGGCTTCTCTTTCCGGAATACTTTCGATCTCTGAAGCGGCGGTCCCGGGCGCATAATCAATAAGGTGCCGCGCCATACGCTGCGCTGTATCGGTTTTTCTTACCGCAGTCATGCTCGCCCATCCTTCCGTTTATTCTCAGACTGGATGAGACGCATCAGGCCTTCAGTCAAATGTAGAAATGTCAGCCAGTACAGTTCACCAATGGCTATAAATAGCGGTACCTCGTCATTCTGTGCAGAATTTTCCCTTTCGATTTCACGCAGGGTGCGGTAGTTGATCACACCTACAAGAACCGAATTATTTCCGACCACAGGCAAAGAATGGTACGCCTGCCAGCCAGGATGCGCGATAATAGACCTGCGGTTAGCCGAAGCCGGTATTATCGTCACCGGTTTTTGCATGACCTGATGCAATGGAGAACCAGGCGGCGACTGGAACAGGTCCCGTATGCCGCATACGCCGATGAGGGCACCTTTGCGGTCTGTGATGTAGAGATAGTAGGCTTGACTGCTCCCGGTTTTCTCCAGGTAACTGCGTGCCGCGGAAACATTCACATCGGAGGGCAGGGCGGGCGGATTGGGGTCCATGCATGCTCCGGCGGTGTTTTCAGGATATTTCAGCAAACGCCGGACCGGTATCGCAGCCCGCTCTTCACATGCGTTAAAAACCTCTGTTTGCGCTTCAGGGTCCAGCGACCGGAGCAGCCGGGAACTCACCTGCGGGGGCATGGCGGAAATCAACTCGGTGACGCGCTGGGCGGGCCATAAAGGAAGGCAGGCGGCTGCGAGATCCTTATTCATGAAGCGCAGGACCTCAGATATTTCAGATATATCCGCGTTGGAAAGGAATGAAACCACGTCTTCTACCCGGGATTTTTCAAGCGTTCTTGCCGCTTCCAGCGGATATTCTCTGAGGAGCCGGTAGGCCAGCCGATTACGGGTCTTTGAACTGGCTGGCATGAATTACTCCTTTTCTTCAATAAGCACCGTAACGGACTCTTCGAAAAGCCTTGCAGGGATTTGTGCCCGGCCTTCAGCGGTTGAAATGATGACGGCACTGGGCGTTATTTCCAGGACACGTCCTTGTGTTTCACCCACTCTGACAAGCGAGCCGCTGCTCAGATTGCGGCTGATATTGCGGCCCGCGATGAGATTGCTGACCGCGGTCCGTGCCCCGAACCCGAATGCCAGGGCCATCCCGCCGATCGTGCCTCCGAATCCCAGGCCAAAGGCCAGAACAAGAACAGTACTGTCGATTCCCGCCTGGCTCAGGGCAATCACAACCGCTATTCCAACCACGGAGATACGCGCGACCTCGCCTAATAAAGCGCTTTGGGATATTTTGAAGCCGTGCAGGATGCTGCTGACGACGGTGCGGGCCAGGTTTCCAAGAACAATGCCCGCCAGCACTACCAATACTGCTGCAAGGAGGCTGGGAAGGTAGGCCGAGATCCGATTGAGACTTCCGGATACCACGGGCAATCCGAACACCTGGCAGGCCAATACAAGGAAAAGCAGAAAAGTGACCCAGAAAATAATTGCGGATACGGCTTTCGGAGTCATGTCGCTGTCTTTTATGTCCTGCAGCCCGGCCTTCAGATTGCCCCAACGGTTTATCCGGGTTACGATATGGAAAGCAAGTTTCTTCAAAAGACGCGCGATGAACCAGCCTAGAAGTATTAATAGCAGGGCTGCAATTATACGTGGAAGGTAGTCCTGGATGAATGCAAGGAAATCACTTTTAAAGTTGCTGAAGTCAAGCGCCGGATAGTTCATATTGGATTCTCCGGTTTAAAGGTGCGGTCCCTATATAAAAGCCTACGTTCTATTCAGAGTATCACTTGTGTTCAAACATTTTAACAAAATATTTCCATAACTGTATTCCAATTAACCACTTGCGAAGCATATATTTTGGGGAATTAAACGATTACATGAAACCAGGTACGGACTTATATGGATGATTCGCACCAATTGTAAAAGGCGGACATTTCGAATACGATATTCCATGATCATCGTGATCGATACGATACAGTCAATCTAGAGGAAAGAATAACGTGAGTGCATCAGTCTCGTATAAATTAAAGAATTCACTTCAGGGAGCACTCGCGGGTGGAGGCGACCCCGCCACGTCTCCACTCTATGTATTTGGCCCGTTCCTGAGCCTTATTGTGGCCGCGGGCGTGGCTTCCGTCACATTCGGGACCTCCGTTTGGCTGGCTGTCTTTACGGTCTTCGCTGTCTCTGCAATGTATCGCTACGTCATGATCTGGGTGATCGATGGCAGCGGCGGCAGCGGTCTCAGCGAAGAAGAGTTCGGGAGTTGGGCGGTTAAGATCAATGCTTCCATAACGGTAATAGAATATACGCTGACGTTCCTGGTAAGCATTGCCGCCCTGGTCACCTTTATTGCCGACCGATTCCCCAGCGAGGTATCCAGTTGCCGCAGATAGACCTGACGGCCTTTTCCGGAAAATACCTCCACTTTACATTAGGCGGCTATGCCCGGATTCTGGCGCTGATGACGGGAATTGAGATCTTTGCCAATCTGGTTGCCGCCTATGAGGGAACGGCGCAAGAAAAAAGCCGTAAAGCTTTCGGAAGCCTGGTCATCATTATGGGGACCACTGTCTTGACAATGGTCATTGTCGGACCCGCTATTCTGGCTCTGTCCGATCCTGCAAACGCGGACGTTTCTGTTTTTACCCAGACAATGGACCGGATCCTGCCCGTCCCCCTGGCCTACCTGGGAAGTTTCGTCGGGATCGCGGTGTTGCTTTCAGCGGCTGCAGCCAGTGCCCAGGGGGTTCAAAACCTGTCTCTGGGCCTTAAGTTTCGTCATTACATTCCGGGCTACTGGGGATTAAGAAACCGTTTTGACGTACCCACTCTTCCCGTCTGGTTCCAGGTAGCCATCGTTGCAGGTTGCTTTCTTATCTTTGGAACAAGGGAAGAAACCTACCTGGCTCTTTATGCCGCCGGCGTGTTTGTCCTTCTCAGCATGACGGGGTGGGCCACCACGAAAAGGCTTGTGAGAAAGTTCAGGTCCGGCATCGTCTTCAAAGATATTATTGCCTTTCTGCTGACTCTTTTTGCATCTATTCTCTCTACTGTAGCAACTCTGATTATTTTTGAAGAAAGATTTTTTGAAGGTGCGTGGATGTATTTTGTACTGGTCCCTGTGTTTTTCATTATCTTTAGCCACTTTCGAACCAAACTGGGCGCTCCGACCAGACTGCAGGACCGTCTCAATGTGATCCTGGAATCCACACCCTTTTCTCCAATGAAGAGAATGGTCCCGGGGACCGTTTACAACCTGAAAAAAATCATGGTCCCCCTGGATGGAACGGAGAATGCCGAATCCAGCCTGCCTGCCGCCATAAAGCTGGCCAGAGAATATGGTGCGTCGATAACTCTCATATCCATTGCGGGTGAGGGGAGTACGGGCATGGATGCTGCTGAAGCGCGAATGTACCTGCGGGATGTTGCCAGGCAGGTTTCCTATTCAGGGGAGGACGTGGCTTATCGAATTATCAAAGGCAAACCGGCGCAAGAGATTGTCCGTCTAAGCAATGAAGCCCACTTTGATCTTATAGTGATGACCACTTTTGGAAAGACGCCCACTGAAAGAATGCTCTCTTCTGTGGTGACCTATAGCGTCATTTTTCAAACAACGCCGCCTCTTCTCATCGTGCGCCCTATTGACGACTGGCGGTGCCGCCGCAGTGATTTTAAGAAAATTCTCGTACCCCTCGACGGCTCCCCGCTTTCAGAACAGTGCATTCCTTTTGTCAGGGCCCTTGCTTTACGCTTTCGTTCCGAAGTCCAGCTTTTGTCGGTGCCGGAGGAGGAAGGAAACACCGAGCTGAAATCGAGCCTTGAAGACTATCTTTCAAACCTTGTAGATGAGTTCAAACAGTTGAGAATTCAGGTCCATATGGAGGTGTCCGGTTCCGGGCCTGCTAGAACCATCCTGGAGATTGCAAAACAAGAAAACATCGACCTCATTGCCCTGGCTTCACATGGAAGCGGGGGCATCGACCGGCAGCACTACGTAAGGCTTGGCAGCAGCGTAGACCGGGTGATATCCGAGGCGCCCTGCCCTATTTTCTTCGTCTCTTCAACGCGGATTGAAAAACAGACTTGATATCCATCAGGGGTTGTCTGCATCGTCCAACCCAAGCTTCCATGATCGGCCTCAGTTTTTCAAACGCGCCTTCGAGCAAGAAGGGGCAAACGAAGTTACTCCTGTCGTTAAATACCCTCTGCAGTGCCGTCTCGGCGAATCTCAGCCACTCCCTGAAATCCGGGTCGCGACAGGCATTTCATCACCGCGTGGATAGCACCGTGATAGAAGGAGAAGGATTCACGCCGGTCGATGGTATAGCCCATATTTCCCAGATATTCGATCACGTCTAGATCGAACCGGTCTGCTTCAAGGCTTATCGTGCCGCCGATGGAACAATGCAGGCGGGGATGGGTCATAGCTTCGGACATGGGGTGTTTGCCGTCCACCATATGCATCAGAAACTGACCTACGGTCGAGTAGATCCGCTCACTGCCAGGACTGCCGAGGACCATCCACGGTTGGCGTTTATAGGTAACGATCGCTGGCGCCACGGATGTCCAGGGAATCCCGTTGGGTCTCAGGTAATAGGGGTGGTTCGCCGCTCTGGTTTCGAATGCACTAATATAGTTGTTGTAGAGAAAGCCCAGTCCCTGAGCTGCGGCTTTGGAGCCGTACACGAGTTCTATGGACTGTGTGATACCGATGGCGGTTCCTTCATTGTCCATAACCGATAGATGGGTGGTATCGGATGCGATTTCAGGCGGCTCCCCGAGCGGCAATTCTATATCGATGGTATCATGGATAGACTTGGCCTGCTTTTTCGCGAATGCCCAGCTCAACATCTTTTTATTCTGTTCCTGGGGATAGGTGTTTGGATCGAACGGCCGCTCCCGGCGCTGGAGAAACGACTTGCGGAACGCTTCGGCGATATAATGATAGGATTCGGGCGTATGGGATTGGAGAAACTTTGCCGGGATCTGGTCCAAAATCATCAATACCAGCAACAGCACCCGACCGGCGGCCGGAGGCGGAATCGTATGCACCATGATTTCCCGATATCGGCGCCCGATCGGTTTACGTTCTATGGGCCAGGGCACAAGCGCCAGATCGTCCTTGCGTAAAAATCCGTCATTCGCTCGCATATCCTCGTCGATACGTTTCCTGATCTCACTCCGATAAAACGATCTGGGACCGTGTTCGGCAAGGTGTTCCAGCAGGTTCGCCAGATCCGACTGGACGAACAGATCCCCCACAGCATAGGGCGCAATGCCGTCTTTAAGGAAGTAGTGCGCCCCTGAACGAGACGGGACTGCCATGAATTTTTCCAGATCACGAACCTGAAAATCGTGCTGAAGCTGTGTAATTTTATACCCCTCCCGGGCGATTCGAATAGCGGGTTGTACGATAGACGGCCAATCCAGACGACCATAGCGTTTATTCAAATATCCAAGCACCGCCACCGTACTTGGGACTGTGGTAGCCTTATATCCGAGCAAGTAATTGTCCTTATTGAACCGGTCAATATGGGCTAGCGAAGGGGCGCGGCTGGACCCGTCGATGGCGACCGTCTTGCCCTGAGTATGCAGTATGGCCATCGACTGCCCACCGACACCGCTTGCCTGCGGCTCGCATACGCCTATCGCCAGGGCCGAGGCACAGGCAGCATCCACCGCGTTTCCACCCTGTCGAAGAATCTCGACACCCGCCTGTGTAGCATCCGGAAATGCGGTGGCGACCATACCTCCCTCCGCCACCGCGCATTTCCGGTCGGCTGTGGGCTCAAATTGACTTTCGATTGCTGCCAGATCCATTGATTTCCTCTCATTTCACTAAATGCTGCAAGGAATGACACGAGTATTGAATCGCTCGTTGGAATTGCTTCTCTTCATGTTTGGAGTTTTATTTAGGAATCATCGACATTCTTTGTCCAGCCGGTTGGATGCTGGATACCTTCGGGAAGTCCTGTCTGCTTGTTGCCGATTGCCTGATCGATCTGCTTCTGTGTCAACCCCGTCGCTGTTTTCAGTTGTGAGTTCCTGAAATCAGCGCCTTTCAGGTTTGCGCCGCTGAAATTTGCGCCGCTGAACTGCGATTCGCTCAGGTTGGCATCAGACAGATCTGTGCCACTGAAATTGGCTTTTGTGGCGTTTGTGCTGCTCAAGTCCGCCTCATTCAGATCCGCTTGGCTGAAATTAGTTCCAACGGCTTTCGCCTTACGGATATTTGCTTTGATGAGATTGGTGTTGCTCAGGTTCGCGTTCTCGATATTCTCTCCTTTAACATCTGCACCGGAAAGATCGATGGTCGTCTCCGGGTAAAGCCGCCGCCACTCGTTCCAAATTTTCACACCTTCCATCAATACCCTATACTGTTCATTATTCGGCATTTCGGCCCCCTCCAGTTTCAATATTGTCAGATTCCTGCTTTAGACGGAATCATCCTCTCGATCAAGAACGAATCCTGTCTTTCTCAGGGGAAATGCCTGTTACGTTTTTCTGGTCTGAATCCAGCCGGTTGGATGCTGGATGCCTTTAGGAAGACCGGTGCTCTCGTTTCCGATCGTATGATCGAGTTGTCTTTGTGTTATCCCGATCGCCGCGCTGAGCTGAGAATTTTTGAAATTGGCGCCTTCCAGGTTGGCGCCGGAGAAATCCGCGGCAAGCAGGTCGGAATAGGAGGCATTCACTCCGGCCAGGTTCGCGTCGCTGAAGTTGGCTCCACTGAGCTGGGATTCACTCAGGTTGGCGGCGGACAGATCGGCGCCGCTGAAATTAGCCTTCCGGGCGTTTGTTTTGCTCAGGTCGACCTCTTTCAGGTCCGCCTTGCTGAAATCCGCTTCGACGGCGTTCGCTTTACGGATGTTGGATTTACAGAGATTGACATTGCTCAGGTTCGCACCCTTGACACTCTCTCCCCTTAAATCCGCTTCGCTCAGATCTATGGTTTCATCCGGGTTGCCGGCCCGCCATGCGTTCCAAACGTCTACCCCTTCCATCAATTTATCGTATTGCTCCTTGTTCAACATATTGACACCTCTTGTTCGCCTGAGATGTGAAATCGGCGGGGGACATTAAATGATGATTTCGTATACTACAAGTCTGTAGCCTTTAGGGCTTATCAAGGTCTTTCACCCAGTTTGCGGGACGCCTGATGCCTTCGGGTAGGGCTGTGCTGTGATCACCGATGGCCTGATCGATCTGTACTTGCGTCAATCCGCTTGCGCCCTGCAGATCCGTCTCTCTCAACCGGGCTCCGGACAGATCGGCGCCTGTGAGGTTGGCCTTGTTGAAGGTGGCTTTGTTCAGCTCCGCCTGTCGAAGAATCGCCCCTTCGAGATTGGCGTTTCCAAGCGTTGCTTTCGAAAGATCCGCCCGCTCAAGGTTCGACCGATTTAGATTCGCTCCTACGAGATTGGTCTTACTCAGATTCGCTCTGGTCAGATTTGCCTCGTGCAGATCAGCCTCCTTCAGATTCGTTCGGCGAAGATCCGCACCCGTCATATTGGCTTGGAATAGCTTGCCGCCACGAAGCAGCCCTTTGCTCAGGTCCGCATCGCTGAGGTCCGGGACAATGTCCGGATGGGCATCTCTCCATTTGTTAAATACGCCTACTGCATAGGTGGCCTGTTGGTAATGTTCTTTGTTGGCCATAATAGCATACCTCCCATAACAGGAATTGAAGTCAAATTACCCGGGTAATCGGTCGTTTGCGGCTCCTGTCGTATGTAAACGCCAGATGAGAAGAAAGGGCTGAACGGTGGAACAGTGAAGCACCTGATATAAGATTATCGGTTTTTCGTTTCCCTGTCTAGCCGCATTTCTTCTATTCGCGAAGCTGGTCTATGAAAGATTCGGTAATAACATTAAAGGTGCGTATTCAACGTAAACTTTCCATTGGGAAACAGATCCCCTTATACGGGCGGTTGAGAGAACGGCCAGGATTTCGTTTCACTTATCCGTGCTATTCTATTGTCTTACAGCCTGAACGCTCATCTCTCGCCAGCTTTCTGCTGCATCGGTGGATCAGGAAAAGTACATCTTAAGGGCAAGAAAAAATTTATTATTCAGATCGTCTATTTTACTTTTGGAAATTTTCAATGTTTCAGAGTTAAACCAGGGTTCTTTTAAGTATAATTTCCTGTTCATTTCAATCTGCACCCAGGGAAGCGGATTGTTGCCGTAGCGGTTAGTGATAAATCCCCCGGCAAAAGGTTTATTAATGGTGACATCAGTCTCCTTAAGCTCGAAAGCGGTTACGAAGCAGGATTTTAGCTTATAAACCACTGCATCCTCCGCAGAGGCACCAAACCGGTTTCCAAGACAAATCAGCGGTCTTGATTCACCGGTATCCGGAGATATTTGAGGCCCGATTTCCGCCATGGAATGACAATCGAAACATATCTTTAAATCATTTCTACCTGCCAGGATTATTTCCTGAATTTGATGATGGTAGGGGGCGTAATATTTTTCAAGAAGAAAGGCTATTTCGGATTTGTTCGGCTGCTGATCCTGTTTGTAAATGACTTTGCCGAAACATGTATGGCTTTTTATTACACCGTCCGGATTCTCGGGAGGCAGGTCGGTTGCCGAGCGGCTTGGATCAATAAAAGCTCTAGCGACGTTTGCCTTCGTGACAAATTTTACCTTATCCTTCAAATCATAAATTCTCTGTGTAAAAGGGTCGGTGTCTTCGAATAATCCATTTTTGCCAATGGCCAACCTGTTTTTTAGTTCCGCCGGTACTTTAGTTCCGCCGTGCGGAATCGACAGAAGCACCGGAAACGTCCCCATTGAATGCCTCCTGATGTCGCCAATGTTCGTTATTTCTTTTCCAATCCAATCTCTAGAAGCGTCAATGCCAATAAAGCCGAGCGTTCCAACAAACTGTGACTCAGTATATACTCGTCTCTTCCTTTGACTTTGGTTCCCAAAGGCCCCATGCCATCCACCATTGGCCTGTTGGAATCTACAAAGCAAACGTCTGCCGAACTCCAGCGGTGCTCTTCTATAACGCGGATATCGAGCGTATTGCCTATTTCCCTGATACGTTCGTAGAGATTATTTATTGCCTCGGTTTTGTTCATTGCGGGCCTTCTTATGCCCCCCTCGATTTGAAAACGAATAGCCCCGCGA
>JARRLM010000067.1:0-8285 GCA_037386985.1 Acidobacteriota bacterium
ACAGGGGAAGCTCCAGAAAAACGTGCTTTCAGGCGGCGGGAAAGTCAATACTATATTGTATCCCATACCCGAGTGCGACCGCAGCGCGCCCGAATTAGCCGCCGCGCTGGGTGCGGCGAACTGCGGTTTCGACAACTGGCTTGGGGGGCTGGCGGGAGCAAATGTCGCCTGTGACGGCTCGAATATCAGCCCCGTGGCGCTCAACATACTCAACCTGACTCTTCCCGACGGCAGCTATTATTTCCCCGGATCGGGTACCGACGACTACGCTCGGAGGACTTTCAGCATTCCTGCGCGCTACGAAGGAGATCAGTTCCTTGCCAATGTCGATTACATCATCAGTTCGATGCATACTCTGTCAGGCAGGTTTTTCTATACGCGCGATCCGCAGAAGAATCCCATGGGCTACGTGAATCTTCCCGGAAATGCACAGACGGATTTCTATTCCAACCACAACATAGTTGGAAAACTCACTTCCACCCTGAGCCCTACCTTCACGAATGAAGTGCGCTTTTCCTACCAGCGGAACTGGGGGGATATTTATGATGACGTGTTAGACGGAGCCTCGCCAGCAGAGCTGGGCATGTCCACTGCAATTCCGGACCAGGACCTGCCACCCTGGATATGGATAACGGGCGGGCCCTACATGTTTAACTCTTTCCGTCCCGCGCAGAGCCTGGGAGCCAATTACCAGTATGCGGATCAGATTGCGTGGGCCAAAGGCAACCACACCATCCGTGCCGGATTCGAATACGAAAGAGTGCACTATTTTTCCAGGCCGGGGGCTTACCGGGGATGGCTCTGGTTCCAAACCTTCAATGACTTCCTTGTCGGGGGGCCGGGTAATACCTTCCTTTCCATAGCAACTAAAGGAGACGGTCCGAAAGGAGAATTCGATCACGATTACCGCCAGAACAACGCAAGCGCCTTTGTCCAGGATGACTGGAAGGTAAGCTCGAATCTGACGCTCAACCTCGGCCTCCGATGGGAGTATAACAGCATGTTGAACGATACGATCGGCAACATGACCAGTATCTGGCCGAGCCGGTTGGATACCGTTCCGACACCTCCCACGGAGCCGACCACATCCGGTCCGGGTCTGGTGGGATACGTGGTTCCCCAAAACACAAATTCTAAATACGGGACTCCACCGGAGGGCGTGTACCAGGTGGATAACAACAACTCCATTGACGGCCATCCGCCCTACACCAACTTCGGTCCGAGGGTCGGGTTTGCCTGGCAGCCGATCAGCAAAGGAAACATGGTCGTGCGCGGAGGCTTCGGCATGTTTTACGACCGGGTGCAGGCGTACTATTATGTCCGTGCTTGGCAGGAAAGCCCCCCCTATGCGGTTTCCCTGGGTTATGGCCCGTTTAATTCCTACACATTGGAGGATCCGTTCCCCAACGTGGCGACGGGATCGTATCCGTCCCGCTGGAGCAGTCTCACCTGCGATCCCGATGGAACCAACTGCTCCCCTCCTTTTGGTCCTTCAGGTTCCGATTTGAATACCCTTTTTCTGAATCCCGAAGTCGATACCCCTGTGACGTATCAGTACAACGTCAGCATTCAGTATGACTTTTTGCCCAACTTGGTGCTGGATGTCGCATACGTTTCGTCGCACGGAAGGCAACTCATGAATTCCTATAAAAATATAAATCTGGCTCGACTGGCGTCAACGGACAATCCGATAAACGGCCAGATTGCCAATACGAGCGCCAACATAGGATTGCGGGTGCCCTATCTCGGGTTTCAGCCGACCGGGCTGGGAGGAACGTATTTCGACGCCGAGTCCGACTACCACAGCCTTCAAGCAACACTGCGCAAGGCATTTTCATATGGATTGTCGCTGCAGGGTTCCTACACGTTCAGTAAAAACCTCACGACTCTCGGTGCGACGGACAGCTCGAATTCCAATGACCCTCTGGATCAGGACCAGCAGTACGGGCCGGCAGTCTGGAATCGGCCGCACCGCTTCATTCTGAACTACCAGTATGATCTGCCTTTCGGGACGTATACGGGAGCCAAGGGAAAACTCCTCAATGGATGGGCGGTTTCCGGAATCACCACAATCCAGAGCGGTCTTCCACTCACATTTACAGACAATACCGCCGGTACCATTTATGGGGCCAGCGGCGGCAGGGCGCAGTTGTGTCCGAACATGACCTATGACGACATCCTTAGCTCGGGAGATGTCAGTGATCGACTGGACAATTACTTCAATGACAATGTGTTTTGCGATCCACCGACAGGCGGAATCTACGGCGACGGCAACGGTTGGGGCAATACGGGTGTGGGCATCGTGAACGGTCCCGGTCAGTTTAACTGGGATATTTCTCTTATCAAAAACACAACGTTAAGCGAAGGCCATTTATTTCAGTTCCGGACCGAATTTTACAATGCCTTTAATACCCCACAGTTCGGAAATCCCGATACCGGGGTACGGAATAGTACGTTTGGGCAGATTAGTAGCACAATCGTCAATCCGCGGATTATTCAGTTCGGTTTTAAGTACCTTTTCTAGGCAAGCCAAGGCACACAGCAGTGCGAAAAATTCATAACGACTCCTGCAGACTCTAGAGCCTGCAGGAGTCATTATATTCTGCCAAACTGATAACCATTCATCAGAGGAAAAGCAAATGAGCGAAAAGAAACGGACTAATCGACGGGATTTTTTTCAGGGCGTATCAGCTGGAGCGGCGGGAATGGCTTTCGCCAGTGTCTTGTCTACTTTGAATGCGACCGCTTCGGCGAGTGCTCAGCAGCCGGACTATTACGATAAGATGGACATGAGTAAACTGGGAAATGTAGTGAGGGAACCCAACGTGGTCGAATTCAAGCCGTGGAAATCCATTCACGACACGATCACGTCTCCCATGATCACTGCCTGGGGTTCTGGAGATATTCCCGAATCGAAGCTGGCGATAGGATTTGCATATATCACCAAGCCTGATCGATTGGGCGGAGATACTCATTCACACGCGCATGACCAGTGGATATTTCTCATTGGTGGCGATGGGAAAAATTTCCTCGATTTCGATGCCGATGCTGAAATGTTTCTGGGTGATAAGGTCCGAAAGATCAACTACCCCTGCTATTTCTTCATTCCTAAAAACACTCCTCATTGCCCATTGGACATTAAACGCGTCGGTAAGCCTCTTGTATTTATCGATGCCCGTATCAGCGAATAGGCGTCATTTGCATAATCATAGACTTTGATGCTATCGACGCGTTGTTCGCTTGATGCATGAGGGGATTCGTGAGGGGGCCGTAAGCCTGCTCCGTATTTAGCTGAATGACCTATTATCACTGGGCATCGGAACCGGTAAAACTGCGCAGGATATGTTACCAGCAAAGTGGACATCCAAAACCGAATGGTCTCTGGTTCGATGTAAACGAGAGCTGGAAACAATGGTGCGAAAGGATGCAGTTCAAACTGCAAGACCTGCGCTATCGCCATACAGTGACCATCCTGGATAATTCCCGAGTATTGTTTCTTCGAAACGTCAAAGATATTGACGTGTTCACGCGTGAATATGGGCATAATTTGTCCGGCAACATCCGGCTTTTGGATACCGTTGATGAGAACAATGAGTTTTCTCACCAATATGGGCATGATCTTTTCAGCGACATCCGGGGACAATTCTCAAATTATATTTTATGGGGAGAGGTTGCCGTGAGACACAGTGGTATCGTTATTCACCCGTACTCTCATTCGAGAAGCCTGAAGTACCTCTGGTATTATGGTTGGAATTGTGCCGGCGGTTGCATTTGGGATACAAACGTAATCCGCACAGGCAAACCTTTGAAACTGGCCCCCTAAATGTAGAAGAGGCGAATTGCCTGTATAATATTAAATTTATTATATGGTATGCATGCCACAGTAATAGTCATTGCTTGAGATTTTTTATAGGTAACGATATGTTGTATTGTGTTATCAGGGGCATTTCTCATGAACCGGGTACTGCAAAAAGAAATATAATTTCTGCCGGGATGGCACGATCATCCAATCGGTTTTAGTGAAGAAAATTCATAAAAAGGAGGATAGCTATGGGAATTGACGGTACCAGGAAGGAAGGTACAACACGCAGAGGATTTGTTAAGAATATCACGGCGGGCGCGGGCAGCCTGGCTCTTGCAAGCGCGCTGCAGGAAGCATTGATGCCCAATCAAAGCGAATTAATCGCGGCTCCTGAGGAGATCCAGTCCTCCGACGGGACAAAATATGGAAAATATTTTCTGAGCGACAACCACCAGCCGCCGAAGGAAATGGATTTTGTTTCTCTCAACAGCATCCCTCCGTTTCCTGAAATAGCCAGTCCCCAGACCTACTTTCGAGGCGCCTCGGCATTGCCTGGAGCGACCGCCACAATAGGATGGCAGGTATTCACCGCACCGGTGTGCTGGGAAACTCCCCACGTCCACAAATATGATGAATTTCTTATCTTTCTCGGCGCGGAACTGCCGGACCTTTGCAGTAGCTACGATGCGGAAATCGATTTATGGATGGGAGAGGAAATGGAGAAGCATACTCTGACCTCAACAACCGTAGTTTTCATTCCTAAAGGCGTACAGCATGCCCCGTTGAATTTCAGAGTCATCAGAAAGCCCGTTCTCTTCCATGCGCTCTACCTGGGGCCATCTCTGGATCGTTCCCCGCGTGTTCCGGACTTTGATTTGACTACTTTTGATTGGGGAGGGCCTGCTAACTTAAAAACCTTTGGCCCGCCCAAGAAAGAATAGAAAATCTTGACGACACAACACTGAATCCTGGTGAATGCAACACTGAAAAGCCACAATGCTTCTTATCAGATATCCGCCACTGTGCTAGTCTAATGTTGCTTGGCGATCGAAACCTTGTCCAAGGATGTTCCATAAGCCGAACAGCGCTGCTTGTGGTCGCGCAGGCCTTAGAGTATGGCTTGAATACGGAAGAAAGGAAGAAATGGAGGAAGCTTGTTGAATCGTCCTATTAGAATCCTGGTGGCAGCCGTAACCGCTGCTGGAATTGCATATGCGCAAGCCACGACTCCGGTCCCGACACCGCACGAACTGGACGTCGCTTCCTTCGTGTACGTCTGGGAGTCCATCCGCGACACGCATTGGCAGGAAGCTCCAGGCGGTCTTGACTGGCAGGAGATTCGCGAAGAGTTTGAACCTCGAGTCAATGTCGCGGAAACAAGGGACGAGGTGCGCACGATTCTTTCCGAGATGCTGAATCGCATCGGACAGACGCACTTCGGAATCATTCCGGCGGGGCTCTACACCGCCCTCAGCGCGGGTGGAGGCGGGTCGAACGTGACCGGCATCGATCTGCGCATCCTGGATGACCAGGTGCTTGTAACGGAGGTTGTAGGGGGATCGCCAGCGGATGTGGCCGGCGTGCGCCCCGGGTGGATTCTTACCCGGGTCCGGGAGAGGGAGGTCGAACCGTTGATCCAGGCCGTCCGGTCGAATAGGGCCATTCCGGGAAACTTGCTGGAATTGGTCCTTGCGAGCAACTTTAAGCGCGGCCTGAGCGGACCTCCCGAATCGACTGTTAAGGCGACGTTCCTCAACGCGGAGGACGGATCGGTGGAGCTTGAAATCCCCCTCGCCGCACCAAGAGGCGAAATCAGCCAGTTCGGCAATCTGCCTCCCCAGCCGGTCTATTACGAAGAAAAGCGTTTTGGCGATGTTACCTATGTCCGCTTCAACGCGTTCCTGGACCTGGAGCGCGTGATACTCAGCTTCCAGGCGTCGGTGGAGGGCTGCGTGCCGTGCAAGGGGATGATCATCGATTTGCGGGGAAACGGAGGAGGCATCGGCGGTATGGCGATGGGCATGGCGGGATTCCTGATCTCGGAGCCGAACCAGCGCCTTGGAACGATGCACATGCGCGAGACGGATTTGAACTTCGTGGTCAACCCACGGTTGCCCGGATTTGGAGGCCCGGTGGCTGTTTTGATAGACAGCCACTCGGCATCTACCTCAGAGATTTTTGCCGGCGGACTTCAGGACCTGGGTAGGGCGCGCATCTTCGGTATCCGAAGCGCCGCTGCGGCCCTTCCGTCTATGATCGAACGGCTTCCCAACGGAGACGGCTTTCAGCACGCCATCGCGACCTACATCTCCGAGGGAGGGCAGGTATTGGAGGGGAATGGTGTGATTCCCGATGTCGTGGTGGAACTGAAGCGCGAGGACTTGCTGCAAGGAGTCGACGCCGTTCTGGAAGCCGCGTTGACATGGATTGAGACTCAATAAGGGAGGGAAAGGCATGAACAAACAGTTGGGCAGAGGAATCATTATCGGTTTTATGCTTCTGGTAGGGTTAAGCCCGGCAATACTGGGCCAGGAATCTTCCGCGACGGCTCCGGCCACAGACCTTCCATCGGCGGAGTCCATCCTGGACCGCTACGTAGAGGTCACAGGCGGGCGGCAGGCCTACGAGAGCCGGACATCCGAAGTGGGCCACGGGAAGGTTGAGATCGCTGCGGCAGGCCTCTCCGGTGAACTCACGTCCTACGCCAAGCCGGGACTCCAGTGCATAATCATCGAACTCGCAGGCATAGGCAAGATAGAACAGGGAGTCAAGGACGACATCGCCTGGGAGAACAGCATCCTGCAGGGGGCGCGGATCAAGACTGGTGACGAGCGGCTGGCGACGCTCCGCGAGGCTATCTTCAACGCCCCGATCCATTGGCGCGAGATATACCCGACCGTCGAGACGGTCGGCATCGAATCGGTCAACGGGGAAGATGCGTATCGCGTGCTGCAAACCCCGGCCGAGGGGAATGCCGTAACGACGTATTACAGCGTTGAGACAGGTCTGGCGATCAAATGATGTTGGAATACAAGGAGTTCGAAGGCGTTCTATCCCCGACCAGGCTGATCCAGAATGCTGCCGGTCAGAACATTACCATAACCGTCGACTCGTTGGAGACCAATGTAGACATCCCCGACGAGCGGTTCAATCTTCCGGAAGCCGTTCAAGCTCTAGTGAAATAGCCCCGCCTGCGCTCGGGGGGTAACTCAACCTGTAGCTTGAGCCGGTAGACGCTTCGATCCAACAGGGCCGGCCGCGGCTCTGGGGCCGGCCCTGGCAGCTCGGGATGGACGACGCTGCTGGTAGAGGAAAATCAATTTAATCAGGTCAGATTCCTAAAAGTCTTTCTGTCGGCCGTAAAAGTAGATTGTCCTATCTCCCCAATTTCTTTGCTGCACCTGCCCTTCCTATTTCTGATAAACTGTGACGATCGTCACACCTTTGGAATGAACATCCAACTAGTATGTTCACGCATGCAGTGTGAACAGGAGATCACGTCGGTCAACAACAATCTCGGTTTCTGGTCCATGATGGCGGATTGACGAATCATAGGCAATCTCCAGAAAACACTTTTACCTAATTGTGAGGCTGGTTCGTCGGAATGCCCGACATATTTTCGGTGAACGCAATCATTCAGAAAAGGAGTGACGCACTATGTGGAAAAAGTCTGAGACAGACGAATATAGCTTTCCGAAGGCATCCGAACCTCATGTGCCGAACGCTTCGGCATCGAACGCGCCGGACCTGAAGGTGCGGGAACACGCAACGATTGGTTCCACCATATCGATTAAGGGGGATCTGACCGGGGAAGAAGATCTTTTAATCGAAGGAAAGATCGAGGGAAAGATCGAATGTCGCCGTCATAGTGTTATCGTGGGTAAGAATGGGCGTATCAAGGGAGATATTTACGGAAAAAACATCACGGTTGAGGGGAATGTGGAAGGCAACCTCCATGGCGATGAACAACTGAGCGTTCGGCAATCGGGTACCGTGCATGGAAATATTGTTGCGCCTCGCGTCGCGCTGGAAGATGGGGCCAATTTTAAGGGCAGCATTGAAATGAGCCCCAAGGGAAAATCCCCGGCAGCATCAACGCAGTATAAAGACACAGCCACAATCGCAACAAAGGCAACATAATTTTACGGGGACAAGGAAGGCATGGCGCAGGTATCTCAGATTGAACCGGTTGTATACAATTCCCTGGGGCTCCAGACATTGTGCAATACCATCCAGGAGACAGGTACTTGTGACATATTGGAATTAGGACCCATAAGAGGGGACAATATCGAGTTCTGGTCAAGGTTCAGCCCATTCATCTTCGTAGCGGATCTTCGCTCCAACCTGCCTCTACCGGTTTCCCATTCAGAAGAGGGGGAATTCGTCGAACCTGACTGGGAGCATATATTGAATCTGCCCGATGGTCGCAGCTATAACGTGATTCTTGCCTGGGATTTATTCAACTACATGGAGATTTCGGCCG
>JARRLM010000068.1:0-12241 GCA_037386985.1 Acidobacteriota bacterium
GAGCCCAGGCGCATAACTGCACTTTGATTGTCAGTCACGTTGATCGCATGGGTAACGCCGGACAAGGCAAGCGCTTCCCGTGCGCAGTTAGGAAGGAAGTCAGGATCTCTGGGTATTGCGCCTTTCACGGGACCGACTTCTCCGGTTACAACGAATTCACCACCATCAAATAATCGAGTAATCTTCATATTCTTATCTCCAACACATAAGTCCAGCTTCAATCCCGGTTATTCACAGTCACCTCTCCGTCCTGAGAGCGGAAAGTCGCGCATTCGGGCAATACGATCAGGGTACGAGGCTTGCTGGATCTTGCGTGGTTCTTTGGGCCACGGTATGAGTCGAGAAGATCAAGCCGGTCCAGCTTCTTAAGCCGTTCATAAATCATCACCCAGCCGCATTCACGGTCTTTATCAACCTCACACTTCCCTTTTTCTGCGCCGCCACAAGGACCATTCAAAAGCCCTTTCGAGCAAAGCGTCATGGGACACAGGCCACCCGTATACTCGATTACGCACTCTCCACAGAGCGAGCAATACTCGTTGATTTCATTTTCGGAGACGGTCTCGCCGCCGAAGATGGTGTCACAACCGGGATGGACCATACCGCCGTCCGTAGCGTCGATAACCGTGTGAATGCCTTGGCCGCAACTCAGTATTAAAAAGGAATCCGCCCGTGAGGTCTGCTGCGCGTAATCTTCCTGCAAGACTTTTCTGGTATTCGAAAGCTTGCAAAGCGACATTCCGGCAGGCCCGGGAACACACCAACCCACTACGTCAACACCTCTTTTTTTGAGTCGCTCGGCCATGGCCTCAGTCTCGGGCTCCCCACCCGAATGGCACTTCATTGCGCAATTGCCGCATCCCACGACAAAAACCTTTTCACCTTGCCTAAGGTAATCCATGATTTCATCGATTCGCTTCTGAATGGTTGCATGCATTAAATGATCTCCTTTATACGTCAATAGATATATTCGTGGATTATTCTTTAATCAGCCTGGTTCTACCAGCGTGCAGACGCTTCCGGCGTCCACATCCGGGCATTAACATCGCGCCGTTTTCTAAACGACCATCCAGAAAGGCCGCGATCACATCTTCCATCGGACCGCAGATATGAGGAATAATTTGAATCCCGGTCAAATCAAGGGCAGTCAGCTGAGTTTGAGAAATCATTCCGCAGATCAAAATGTCTACACCCAGTTTGGGAAGCACCTGAGCCCGTTCGAATGGATCATGGCTTAAAAGGGATTCTTCCTGCCGGCATTTCTCTCTACAGTTAGAGATATCAACAATAAGAATCCTTTTTGCCTCATCAAAGACCGGCGAAACACGTCCCTGCCACAACGGAATCGCGACTTTCATATTCTCGTCCAGAATATTAATAGTTTGCCGTCAAAAATCTAATACCCATAGTCCAAGGAAAAGTGAGATTAACCTGCCTTTTGCGCCATCTTCGGCGCCCCTGCCGCCGGAGCAAGTTCAACAATCCTTTTCGACACAGATTCAAACATCTCTCCCGCGTAATTCTCAACCTCTCCGCGGTCGCATAAAGAAGCAATCTCCGGTTCAATAGGCAGGCGCCCCAAAAAGGGCGTATGGAGCTGCCTTGCCATAGCTTCCGGTTCACTCGGCCCGAAAATTTTGTGGTGCTTTCCTGTATCGGGACATATGAAATAGCTCAGGATCCTGAACCCCTTTCAGCGCATTTCTTATTTCAGATTCTGTAACCATGTTCTTCTTTCCTTGCTCGTAGACTCCCGCTTCCATAAAACTAACGGCATTCATAAATATAGGCAAAGACCGTGCCAGCTTTTCCCTGTGACTCTAATTAAAAACCGAATAGTCCATGTTCCTCACAGGGTTACTCTCTAAAGCGATGTACCGGGCTAATTTCTCTTTACTTCAACAAAATGGGAAAATGACCTTAGTCATGCAATTTGCCGTAAATAAACTAAATATTTCATTGCAATTTGCAACATATCCCCATTTAAAGAATTCTCTATTTTTATTTTTCAGCCGTAGATCGAATCAATATAAGGCTTTATTCAACCTGGCACGAATTCTGCATCATCCGGAATAGCAAAGATCGCGTTTCCCGGGATTACGGGTGGGATCTCTGAAGTGTTCATTGCATCAGGAGGTGCCGCTCCGGGAAGGAGATGAAGGAACTTTGCCGCGCCAAGGTGAGTTCAGGGAGGAATTTCCTCCCAGGACTCACTATAGAAATAAGGGAATGCGGAAACAGATAGAAACACAGGTTAAGGGAGGACTTATGAAAATATCAATCAGTTCGCAGGGATGGGACCTGGATTCACTGGTCGATCCCCGTTTCGGCAGAGCGGCACAATTCTTAATCTATGATACTGAAGCGTCCTCATTCGAAGTCATATCCAACTCCCAAAACCTGAATGCGACGCAGGGAGCCGGTATCAAAGCTGCGGAAATCATGTCACACCGTGGAGTCCGGGTTCTGATCACCGGCCATTGCGGGCCCAAAGCATTCAATACTCTCAAGACGGCAGGAATTGAAGTCATCAGCAGCGCAGAGGGGCTTACTGTTGCCCAAGCCCTGGATAAATATAAATCCGGCCAGTTCACTACATCGAATTCACCGGACGTCAAGGGACACTGGAAATGATTGTCGCGGTTGCTTCAGGCAAAGGCGGAACAGGCAAAACTACTATCGCTTCAAATCTGGCGGTATGCCTTCCCAGGCCGAAACGTTTACTCGATTGCGACGTGGAAGAACCGAACTGCCACATATTCCTGAACCCTGAAATAGATACTACGGAACGCTTCACCCTGCCATTTCCCATAGTGGACGAAACCCGATGCAACGGCTGTGGCGAATGCAGTGTCATGTGTCGTTACAATGCCATTGTTACATTACAGTCAAAACATCTGGTATTTCCGGAACTGTGCCATGGTTGTGGTGGTTGTGTTGAAGTCTGTCCGGAAAACGCCATAACAGAAGGCCAACGGGAAATCGGCTCCATTCATACGGGGACCCATGATCATGCTCTCTTCGTTCAGGGCCTGCTGGACGTGGGCCAGGCGTTGTGCCCTCCTTTGATATACGCCGTCAAACGGCATACAGCCACGAACGGCATCACGGTTATCGACTGCCCGCCTGGAACCTCATGCCCGGTCATAGCCGCTGTAAAAAAATGTGATTATGTTGTATTGGTAGCGGAGTCTTCAACCTTCGGCCTGCACGATTTAAGGCTGGCCGTGGACACAATGCGCAAGCTGAATCTCAATTTCGGCGTGGTTATCAATCGTGTGAGTTCTGCAGACCGACAGGTAGCCGAATTTTGCCGGAACGAACAGATTCCGGTTCTTCTGGAAATACCGGAAGACCGCAAAGCGGCGGAAGCGTATTCACGAGGGCAGTTGCTGGTCGACGTCGTTCCGGGATTCAGAGAATTATTCGATCGTCTTTGCGAACGCATCCTGGCGGAGTTTCATCATAGCTAACGGCTGAAGCCGATGAACAAAAGGGATCCTGAGGAAACGGCATGAAAGAAGTGGTTGTCATAAGCGGCAAAGGCGGCACCGGCAAAACCAGTCTTGCTGCTTCATTTGCCTATTTAAACGGCACATCCGTAATTGCAGACTGCGATGTCGATGCCCCTGATCTGTACCTGGTTTTATCACCCGAGATTAAGCGGTTGGAGCCGTTTAAAAGCGGCAGGGTAGCCGTAATCCGGAAAGATGACTGTATCGGGTGCGGAACTTGCATGGATAAATGCCGGTTCGATGCCGTTCGCGAGATTCGCCGAATCGGGCGCGAATCCCTATTTGTGATCGATTCGTTTTCCTGCGAGGGTTGCGGCGTTTGTGTCAGGCTCTGCCCCCAGGATGCCGTCGATTTCCCAGGACGGATCTGCGGAGAATGGATGGTCTCGGAAACCCGTTACGGCCCGATGGTACATGCACGCCTCGCCATAGGAGCCGAAAATTCCGGAAAGCTTGTCTCCATTGTCAGGAATGAAGCTCATAGAATTGCAGAAGATCTAAATATTTCATGCGTGATCATTGATGGCCCACCCGGAATCGCCTGCCCCGTTATAGCATCCATCACCGGAGCGTCAATGGTTCTTATCGTCGTTGAACCGACACTATCGGGAGTTCACGACATGGAAAGGGTGATCACACTGACGGAACACTTCAAAATTCCGACATGCCTGTGTATCAACAAGTGGGAGCTCAACCCACAGATTGCCGGCGAAATAAAACGTGGCGCTAAGTCGGCCGGTGCCACGTTCGCCGGCATGATCAGCTATGACAGCTCCGTAACCGCGGCTCAAAACAAAGGTATTCCCGTCGTAGAATATGGCGGACCGGCAGCTCAGGACATTCGGAAGGTTTGGCAAAATATTGAAAAGCGGATGGAATCCATCGAAGCACCTGCAGCGATTGAGGCATAGCTGTCATTTTCGTAAACAAAATTCGTATCTTTGGGAATATAGTAAGTTTCCGGTTACACGCCGTATGAATGAGCACAAGCCAAGAACAATTCCGACAGAAAACCTTCCAACTGAAGCTATATTGAACAGCATTTCGGATGGAGTTTTTACCGTAGACCGGCAATGGAGAATCTCGTCATTTAACCGCGCTGCGGAACAGATCACGGGTATCCTCCGAGACGAAGCACTCGGCCGGTTCTGCTCGGAGGTTTTCCGCTCCAGCATGTGTGGCTCAGGCTGTCCGCTTCAGCAAACGCTGGATACAGGGGAACCCATTATCGGAAATTCCGGATACATCATAAACTCAAAAGGCAATCGTATCCCCATCAGCATATCCACCGCCGTACTAAAGGACAATCAGGGTACCGTTGTAGGTGGAGCTGAAACATTCCGGGATCTTTCCGAACTCGAAGCTCTGCGCCGGGAACTCAAGGGAAAATATAAGGTAAAAGATCTTGACAGCAGAAGCCCTCTCATGCAGCGCATATTCGAGGTTCTTCCCGCCATTGCGACCAGCCCGAGCACGATTCTTATTCTTGGAGAAACAGGTACGGGCAAGGAAAGGATATCAAAAACGATCCACTCTCTCAGCCCCCGGCATCAAAGTCCATTTATCGCCTTAAACTGCGGCGCCCTGCCCGATACCCTTCTGGAATCGGAATTGTTCGGTTATAAAGCCGGAGCTTTTACCGGCGCGAGCCGGAACAAACCCGGCCGATTTGCCATGGCCGGAAAAGGAACCCTTTTTCTGGATGAAATTGCTGAAATAACCCCGGCGCTCCAACTCAAACTCCTGCGCGTCCTTCAAGAGCGGGCCTACGAACCACTGGGGGCAACAAGGTCTGAAACCACAAACGCCAGAATTATAATAGCCACAAACAAGGATCTGGCCCGACAGGTTCAACAAGGCTTATTCCGGTTGGACCTGTATTATCGAATCAATGTCGTACGCATTGAGCTACCCCCTCTGCGCCGAAGGAAGGAGGACATTCCGCTTCTGGTCGATCAATTCATAAGTCATTTTAACAGGGTGCAACAAAAAACCGTTCAAGGAGTATCCCCGGAGGCCCTTTCCCTATTAATGGCCCATCCCTGGCCGGGCAATATCCGCGAATTGGAAAACATTATTGAACGCGCTTTTGTTCTCTGCAGTGAAGGTGTTATCGAGCTGCAACACCTTCCTGAAGAATTGACCGGTGGAAAAACATCTGGACGGGATCTAAACATAAATTCCGTGTACAATATTCTCGACACTCAGGCCATCCTTACCGCCCTCGAAGGGTGTGGATTTAATCGTCTCGCAGCGGCGAAAAAATTAGGCATCCACAAAACAACGCTTTTCCGAAAGATAAAAAAGCTCGGCATTCCCCTCCCGGACCTGGACGGCCGATCGCATCGCAAGCAGATTCGCAAATAACAGGCAGGGAATGATTCTCTCGCTAATAATTCTATTCACATTACTCGGTTCGATTTGCTCAGTTGGGTTTGCAGCGTCGCTGCTCTTATTCTCAAAGAGGCAAATATTTCTCGTTTCCGCTGCCCTGATCCCCTATGCAATCGGGACACTTCTCGGTGCAGCTTTCTTCGGTATGATTCCGGAGGCACAGAGAAAGCTAACGGATGAACGTATCTTTCCATTCGTCCTGGGCGGCTTAATTCTTTTCTTTATTTTAGAAAAATTGGCTCTATGGAGACACTGTCACGAAGAACCGTGCGACATTCATACAAAGGCCGGAACCTTGATACTTTTCGGAGATTCACTTCACAATTTTGTCGACGGGGTCGCTATTTCAGCCGCATTCACCACTTCCATTTCCCTCGGTATAACGACATCGCTTGCCGTTATCACCCACGAGGTGCCTCAGGAAATCGGCGACTTTGCAATTCTACTGGAAAGCGGGTATTCAAAAATCAGGGCTTTTCTTTATAATTCGGTTTCCAGTCTTGCCGCTGTTTTGGGAGCCGTACTGACTTTCTTCCTTCTTCCCGTTCTTGTGTCGACGGTTCCCTATCTCCTGTCAATTTCTGCAGCCAGTTTTATCTATATTGCACTGGCGGATCTTATTCCAGGACGCCGAACCACCGGCGGCCTCCGAAGCCTGTCATGGGAACTGCCTCTGATTTTACTGGGAATCGGGACAATCGCCCTTTTCAAGTTTGGATAGCAGCCCGGGGTAAAAGTACAATAGGCCGCGAGTAACTCCCACCCGTTCACCTGAAAATCTCCCGGGCAATATGGGTCAATAGAATCATCGATCTGCATCCGTGGCTTCTAAAACACTCAGCCGTTTTTGCAGCTGATCCAGTTGAGATTTTAGAAAATCCACCTGGTTTTCAATTGCCTTTTTCTCTGCGGTTCTCCAGAACATATTCCTCCATCCGCGGCGGCCTCCCCGGCCGCCTTCTCCCCAGTTGCGCGCAAACCCGGCGCCGGAACCTTGTCCGAAAAACCGGCGCTTAAAGCCCGGGGCATCATAATTCGCGCAGTATACTGATGCGCGTCCGCTCCTCGGTCCTTCTCCCATAGGTCCTGTTCTGTTTCCTTTCGGCATGACTATTCTCCTTATTAGAAAATATTAAAAATTGAAATTCACAACTTCCCAAGCAAACTGCCGGGTGTAGGGTTTTATCGCGGGTTGAAACCACGACGTCCGTTCCCCGTCCCTCTTCCGCCTCCCCGTCCTCTGCGCCGGCGTCTTCGAGAACCGCAACCGGGCATTGCAAAAGCACCCCTTTCGAGACTTCCCTCCTTCCATGCTGCTATAACCTGCGGCAGTTGTCCGGATTTGAAAGGAACAATACGAATCCCGTATGCCGTGATAAGGTTCTGAATTTGTACACTTATGGCACCGCATACAAGAACATCCGGCTGAAGTTCAGCCATTCGAAGAGCCAGCCGAAACGGCTTGGTATCTTCCAGCGTTTCTGTCGTCTCCCGTATTACTTTCCCCGACCGGGCTTCAACGATGTGCAACCTCCGTGCTGTATCGAAAACCGGTGCAATACGATCTTTCCAACATGCAAAGGCGGCTATTGCCATGTGCAGTCTCCCATTTAACAACCTTTCATTTCATTGCAACTCCTGTGCCAGGAAGCCACTCCTCAATAACCTACCCACGAACCCTTGTATATAAATCACTTAAAGAATATATGCCTGCAGAACCAACAATCCTTAGGGTAGCAATATTGCAACCCTATACGGCATATTAGAATGCACATTTGCAACTCTACAGGGAACATAAGAGAAGGAGTCCTCTTCCATTTTGTGAATGGAACGCAAATTGCGGCTTGTTTCTCTCGTATAATGTTTCATAACAATGCATGATGTAATGATGAGAGGAGTCTGTGAATTGGGATGAATCAGGAAAACAACCGCACTCTGGAACAGGTCTATCGCAGCGCCGTAAACGGACTGTATGCCAGACTGAGAAGCAACTACGATTTTTTATACCGTAGATTCGGTGAAGAAGGTCTTAAACTGATAGAGGATATGAGCCGGGAATATGGAATCACTGTTGCCGAGAGAGCGAAATCCAGACTTAAAAAGAATGACCTGGAATCGGTAGCAGGGTATCTGATCCGAATTTTCGACACCGTGGCCCATGGTCGAGATTTAATATCGATAGTTGAAGAAAATCCCGACAGGATTATCATCCGGGTAAACAGATGCCCTCTTGATTTTGATAATCCCGGAATGTGCCTGGCGCACACGACTATGGAACAGACTGTCGTCGAAAAACTGAATCCGAACTTGACATACAAAATCGGAAAGTCCATACCTGCAGGGGACAAGTTCTGCGAACATATTATCGAAGTAAAAAGTAAATCTTGATATAGGGAAAATAGCCACCATGGATACACCAACCGTACAATCAAAACTACAGGAGCTGGCAAAAAGAAACTGGGACCGCGATGCCATTGAAAGCCGGTGCAAAAACCTAATGGAACAGGGTATCCCGGTGAAAACCCTGGATCGAGACGTCCTGAGATTGAACAAGCATGAAATCCTGGATCGCGTGCAGCGCCGAGCCGAAGAATACAATTTCATTTTGAGGAATTGCGCACAAAGTACCGCGCTTGCCCTCCTGGAGGAATTCGGTTTCGGCAATATAGACATTGTCACCGCCCTGTCCCCCTTTCCAGGATTCGGCGGCACCGGCTGGATGTGCGGCGCCGTCACCGGCAGTCTGATCGCATTCGGACTCCGGTTTGGAAGCCATGACCTTCTGGATGAAAACGGAGTCCGTGCAAGTATCATGATCACCCGGCAGTTTATGCCCCGCTTTGAGAATGAAGTGGGCGCGGTGACCTGTCCACAGATTCAGGAAAAAGTGGTTTTCGGCCGCTACATGGATCCAGCGGCAGGACCCGAGAATATGAAGGCATTCGAACAGGCCCAGGGATTTGAAAAATGCAGCCTGCTTCCAGGGATCGGGGCACGTATTGCAGCTGAGATTATTATCGAAAATCCGCCGGAATAGAAATCGGGGCAAAAAAAGTACTGCAGCTTCGTGTGGTGCTTATTCTGTCATCCCTCACATTCTTCTATTCGATTAGGAGCGGAACCATTTATTCAAAACTCATTCAGTACGAGCCAAACCATGCATTTTGAATGATCGTGGGATCAGCATTATTGCATTTTGCAACAAATCTATAGGCACCCTCTATACTCGCTGCAACTATATCCAAATTCATCAGAAATTTACCTGAACCTCAGTTCCGAAGTTAGGGATTGATAGAATAAGGTTCTCTTTAGGAGTCAACAGGTTAAATTACTGATACATCTGAAAAAATATGCTTATTCAGGAAACATAACTTCGGAATTGAGGCTGGATCGCTGTTATGGCACGAACAATGCTTCCATTATTGTCGCTGAGGCTCCTTGAACAAAACGGGAGGCGTGAGTCGACAAAAATGATAGATCAGAGCATTGAAGCATGAAAAGAGAAAAGACTGAACTGGACAAACGATTTCATGAAATCATCCTCGGTTCTGTGGCGGACGGAGTCTTTACAGTCAATCAACAGCGGCGTATTACATCCTTCAACAAAGCTGCCGAACGCATTACGGGAGTATCTGCTTCAGAAGCACTCGGTAAAAAATGCCATGATGTATTTCATGCCGACGTGTGTGAGCAACGGTGCGCTCTTCAAAGGACACTGGCATCAGGACGTGAGATCATCGACGTCCCTGCAAGGATTCTCAACAGCAAGGGACGATCAATCCCCATCAGTCTGAGCACTGCCATGTTGAAAGACTCGGGCGACAGGCTTTTAGGAGTGGTGGAAACTTTTCGCGACCTTTCGGCGCTGGAACAACTGCGCCGGGAAATTTCTCAAAAGTACACATTCGAGGATATTGTAGGTAAAAGCAAAAGCATGCAGAAAATATTCGCAATTCTGCCGGATATTGCAGAAAGCGATGCCACAGTACTCATTGAAGGCCCAAGCGGATCCGGTAAGGAGCTGTTGGCAAGGGCTGTGCACAGTTATAGTCTCAGACGCCGTAAACCTATGGTGACGGTCAACTGCGGCGCCCTTCCGGAATCGCTCTTCGAATCGGAGCTTTTCGGTTATTCCCAGGGTGCATTCACGGACGCCAAGCGCAACAAAGCGGGGCGCCTGGCTTTAGCCGAGGGCGGAACATTATTTCTGGACGAAGTATCCGAATTGTCCCCCGCCACCCAGGTCAAACTTCTTCGTGTGCTCCAGGAACGTGAATACGAACCGTTGGGCTCCGTCAAATCCGTCCGCAGCAATGTTCGTATAGTCGCGGCAACCAACTCCAGACTAGCCGAACTCGTGAGTCATGGCAGGTTCCGTGACGATCTTTACTTCCGCCTTGCGGTCGTTCGTTTATCCGTACCCTCGCTCAATGAAAGAAGAGAGGATATCCCCTATCTGGTGGAACACTTCATCAATAAGTTCAATGCAAAACGGGGCAAGAAAATATCCGGAGCAACTCCGGAATGCATGGGCCTGATCATGCGCCACGAGTTCACGGGCAATGTCAGGGAACTGGAAAATCTCATTGAGTATGCATTCGTCCTCTGCCATGATCAGGAAATTGACGTGCCCCATCTTCCCGAGGATTTTCGAGCTTCCCATCATTCATCCTCCGAATCAACCTCCCCGCGACCCCTTTCAGGACTCAGGTCTGCGGAAGCCGACACCATTCAGACAACATTGCGCCGCAATGATTATGATATCGGGCAGACAGCCGGCGATCTTGAAATAAGCCGGACGACACTCTGGCGCAAGATGAAGCGTTACTCCATTACAATCCCTCGCAAATAATATTTCACTCCGCTTTAACCTGCATTTCTCACAGGCGTCTATGCTATTGGATTTCAGGCACATCAACTTTTGTTTCAAAGCTGAAACAATGAAACAACCATTGTTTCAGTTCTGTTATATCTTCTAGCATTCTCTTTCCCGTTAATTATCCATATCCCCTTCATTCACAACAACATACAGATTTTGTCTTCATTGGCATCCAGTTTGCAGTGTATTGAAAGCGAGGTGAAACAGCACATGAAAGTGGCGATTCCACACCATGACGGGGAAGTTACACCCTGTTTCGAATACACGGCAGGCATCACAATATATGAAATCCACAAAAACAGGGTGGTTTCCAAAACGGACTTCACTCTCAGAAGCAAGGAAGAGTTTGATCGTGTCCGACTCCTGAGGGATCAGAGAGTGTCGGTCCTGATTTGCAGCGGGATTATTGATACTCACGAGGGACTGCTGACTGCCTCGGGCATTCGAGTCATATCCCTCCTGAGAAGCCTTAACAGAGGGGATCACTGATTCATGAATGGGAAAAGCAGGTACAGCTACTATGTTGAGGATACCGCGCTGCTTGCCGACAACCGCCCGGAGAAGTTCCTGGAAGCATTCGCAGCGGTTCTGGAACACTCCAATTATGCCCTCCCCCTGGACACCTATTCTCGGCTTTCCACAAAGTGCAGCCGCTGTGCAGTCGCCTGCCAGCTTCATCAGTCGACCGGAGAAGACCGGGATATCCCGTGCCACCGCTCGGAATTGCTTCTCCGTATTTACCGGCGCTATTTCACGCGTGCCGGGATTCTTCAGGCCCGGCTGGGACGTGGTTTTGTTCTCACAGATGATTACCTGGACGAAATGGCGGAATCATTCTATCGCTGTACAGCCTGCCGGCGTTGCAAGTCAACTTGCCCCATGGGCATGGACCACGGGTTAATCACACACTTGTCACGCTGGCTGTTGGCTGAAATAAATGTAATACCCAAGGCCCTCCTTGTAGCGGTTCGCGAGCAACTCGACGGCGTGGGAAATACTTCAGCCATTCCTGTTCCGGCGCTTCGGGATACATGTGAATTCCTGGAAGAGGAACTCGAGGAACTCTATCACGCAAAGGTAACATATCCGATCGATGTGGAGGGAGCCGAGTTTGTATTCTTTCCTGCAGTCTCCGATTACCTGCTCGAAGCCGATACACTCATGGGCAATGCCGCCGTCATGCAGGTCACAGGAGGCTCCTGGACCATAGGCACCGGCAATTATGACGGCATCAATTACGGGCTGTTTTACAGCGACCGCATGATGGAGCGCATCGTAAAGAATGTGGTCAGCGAGGCCCGCCGCCTCCGGGCCGAGAAAGTCCTGGTGGGCGAATGCGGACATGCAACACGCAGCGCGTGGTTCATACCGACTTTTTGCGGTCCGGATGCACCGCCCGTAGTGAACTGTATGCAATATACCTGGTCTCAGCTTGAGGCCGGCAAGATACCCC
>JARRLM010000069.1:0-6814 GCA_037386985.1 Acidobacteriota bacterium
ATCCAGTCCTCGTTTCCCATCGGGATGCCCATCAGGGGAAGCAGCAGGCAGCCGATGAGGATAGGTATCAGAAGCGGAATCCCCAGTGCCAGAAACGATCCGGTCACCTTAATCGGCATCAGGCAGTACAGATCCCGCCAACGCTCTTGAATGATCATAATCGGTATCGGCCGGATTTTTTGTATACGGACTCTCCTAGGTGAATGTTCCCATATATTTCGCATAAAGCTTTTCCATTTACCGGTTATGAAATAATTAAGGGAAGCTCGTTACCCATTATAGAAATTTTCTGGATGAATTAAAATGTGGGATATTCACTAATACGAAGGGCAAAATTATTCGATAACCAAGATGGAGAAACAACCGGGATGCAGGTTCCAACAATAAGCAATATAAATGGAAACGGGCTGCACGAGGAATGCCGGCGCCATGATCGGAAAAACGCTTGCACATTATGAGATCACTGCCCGGATAGGCAAGGGCGGCATGGGAGAAGTGTATCAGGCCACAGATCAGAAACTCGGTCGGGATGTGGCGATAAAGGTTTTGCCCGAAGAGTTTGCACGGGACGCCGACCGTGTCTCCCGGTTCCACCGGGAAGCGAAACTGCTGGCTTCTCCAAGGGATCTACGTTTTGCGATATAGGATGTTTTGAATTTTACAACAAGTCATAGTTAGCCGATGGCTATTTCATGATCGTGTGAAGTTATTTCTGAGACACCACCCTGGTTAATCCCCCGATATAAAAGGCATTTGGCAAAGCAGTTCGACAACATACCTGATTTCGTCCTCATTTGTATCTCGGCCCAGGCTGAACCGAATAGCTCCCTGGGCGATATCCGGCCCCAGGCCCATTGCACGGAGAACGGGTGAAATCTCAATAGCTCCGGAATGGCAGGCAGCGCCCGTCGAGGCAGCCACCCCCTCCAGGCCGGATAATATCTTGGCGCCATTTTGATTCATGAAGGATACGTTCAATGTGTTGGGCAGACGCTCGGTTGGATGCCCGTTGAGAACAACCCTGTTGCAGAAGAAATCGTGCAGGCACTTCCAAAATAGGTCGCGAAGTTCTCGGACCTCCGGCATTCCAATCCACTTTTTGGACAGTTCGCATGCGGCTCCTAGACCTACATTAAGAAGAACGTTCTCCGTTCCGGCCCTACGTCCCCCCTCGTGTCCGGCTCCATGAACGAAGGATTCCAAGCTGATGCCGCGCCGGATATAAAGGGCGCCGACGCCTTTGGGCGCATAGAGCTTGTGTCCGGCTACCGATAACAGGTCAACAGAAAGGTCCTCAACGGATGTCGGGATCTTGCCGACGGATTGAGCAGCGTCGCTGTGAAAGAGTATTTCATGTTCTCGAGCAATGCGGCCGATCTCGGCTATGGGCTGGATGGTACCTACTTCGTTATTGGCATGCATCACGGTGATCAGGATCGTCCGGTCTGTGATGGCTTTTCGAACATCATCGGGATCGATCATTCCGCTCCCGTCCACGGGCAGGAAAGTTACTTCTGCTCCCATTTTCTTTAGAAAGCGGCACGGCTCGATTATGGCGGGGTGTTCGACTTGTGTCGTTATTATGTGATCTCCGCGATCTCGCAGAGCGAAAAATACTCCCTTGAGAGCATGGTTGTTGGATTCAGTGCCACCGCTCGTAAAGACAATTTCATCCGGATGGCAGCAAAGCAGCGTGGCCAGCTTTGCCCGCGCCCCTTCAACCGCCACTCGCGCCGGAGTCCCGGCCCAGTGACTACTGGACGGATTGCCGTAATGATTCGTCAAGAACAGCTCCATGGCTTCCGCCACTTCCGGAGCAATGGGCGTGCTGGCGTTGAAATCGAGATATATTGTCTTCATTCAAATAAGCTTGTGAGAAAAAGCCCGCAGAACCAGTGAATGTTTGTCAGTGTTATGGTTTATTCAAGGACCTTATCTATATAGTTCTTCAAATTTACATATACTATGTTTTGCTCGACCTTCTTCTGTTGCTTTCCGGAATAAAAGATAAATGACGTGGGGGTGGATTTCAGCCCTTTTTCCATCGCCAGTGCATATTGCTCCTCAATTATCGTGTCGATGCCGGGATCTTTTGCGATCTGCATTAATTTTTCATAAACGTCTTTCGGTAAAGCCTTCGCAATCGCATCCCTGAGCCTCCCATCCTGCGACCAGTTTGCCTGCTCTTTGTAGAGGGCTTCCATGACTTCCAGCATGGTTTCCCGATTGATACGGAATGCCGCTTCGGCATAACGGGCCGCTTCCCGGTCGTACTTGTGAGATTTGAAAGGATAGTCATGGTAGATGACGCAGACCTTATCAACACTGCAATATTCCTTCAGGACCTTTTTTATGGTGCGTAGGTAGTACTCGCGACAGGCTGAACACCCGAAATTGGAAAACACTTCGATTCTTATCGGAGAGTTTAAAGATCCGCCTAGGATCTTCCCCGGGGGATCCATTTGGTCTGATGAATACACCTGCATCAAAGAAAGATGAAAAAACAGGATCGGAAGTATTTTCCATTTCAGTTTATGAAGCATAATGGACTCCTGTAACGTGCGAGTTTTACTGATAGTTAAGATTGGTGAGCCTCGGGTCAATGCCAGGATAACAATTTATATGTATGCGGACAAATATTTTCGCACAAGGCATGACTGGCTGGGGCGAGCAGGGCGGCGGCCATTGAGGTTAAGCGCAGCATCCTATCGTGGTGATCTTCTCCGCTTCCAAGAAAAGGTTTTATGTCTTTTTCGTTGAATTCCTGAGCTTGATTTTAATATTTTTCGGTCAAATTATAGTGGAAATATTTGAAAAATCGCAAAAGTAGATTTACGGTCAATGTTGGGGTTTTTCGAGGACAGAATTTGATCCTATTGAGCAATGCTGATGTGATGGAGAAAAGGGGTTGGAATGAATCTCCGTTTGCACCTTACTTTACAAACGCTTTATTTAGCTGCGATATAGGATACATCAAACCGGAGGTCGAGGCTTACAGGACAGCCTTAAAATTGTCCGCGCCGGATGCGGATAATGTTGTCTTTGTAGGTGATGGAGGCAGCAACGAGCTTCAGGGTGCAAAGTCCTGCGGGTTCACGACTATAATGACTACTGAAATAATTGGAGAGCTTTGGCCGGAATTGATTCCAGTGCGAAAAATCTTTGCGGATTTCGTCATTGGATCATTGACGGAATTGATCTGAGATCCGAAAATTTTCTATACCCGATTGGCATTTTGCTGTATTCCATACCGGCAGGTGATAAATCGGTGGGCAGTAAGAGAGCCATGACGCTTCTTAAAGATGTCTTTTACAACTTCAGTGTGCTCCTATGGGCCGTCAGCAGTCTTTGACAGGCTGTCAAGGCGGCCCATGCATCCTATATTGTGTTCTGCTTGCCATACTCACTGGATGCCATTGACGATCTTCACGATGATTGAACGATGGATCAATGCAAGGCTGAGCCGGATTCAACTACTGAACAGATCTACAAGGCGATCATACGCACCAAAAGGGGAAGAAGCTATGGATGAAAATACAATATACGAAGACAAATATTTCAAGGTTATTAACCCGATTCAGGCTCTCCATTGCAGGGATGACGGGGGACATTTAATACTCATTAAGAAAGAGAAGGTTCGCGATCGCTCAGACCTGACCTGGAGGGAGGCCATTGATTTTATGCGGATATCCATGGCTGTCGGAAGGGCCATGTACGATGTATTGGAGGTCGAAAGAATGAATTATGCG
Organism: Acidobacteriota bacterium; assembly: GCA_037386985.1. Taxonomy (GTDB): domain Bacteria; phylum Acidobacteriota; class UBA6911; order UBA6911; family UBA6911; genus UBA6911. The sequence continues at coordinate 3,750 of JARRLM010000069.1, forward strand.
GATCTCGGGAATTGGGGCCTTGATGATCCTGGAGGAGCGAAAATGCATCTTCATTTTTTCGGAAGAGCAAGAAGCCAAATGCACCAGGTGAGAGGGCAGTGTATGGTTTTTTTCCCTAAAGATCATCCAATGTATAAAGGCCATCTCAAACGCTTCATTCCGGAGGAGATTGCGAAACTTCGTAATAAAATTACCGATATTCTTAGGGATGAAAAATATACAAGAATGGCCGAATTAGCCGGGATAGAATGAATGTTTTCGAACAACAGACTCAGACTTGAATTATTTACAATAGGATGAGCCAATAGATTCTTTCTCCACCTGTATGTCAGGTCGGCTTGTCAGAAACAGGTTTTAAGAAATCAGGAGAGATTTTAAGGCTTCCGATGAGCGCGTTTTCTGGACATACAAACCGCTGATTTTTTAAATGCCGGCGTTACGAAAATCATTGATGAACCAGATCAGTGTCATTCATGTTACCTCTTATTCGCATCTTTGAAAAACCAGTAATCTTTAAATCACACAACTTAAATTTTACGGAAATTGTGAATTGTTTTGGCAAGTGTAGCAAACGGATCAATTTTCCGTAAAGCGCTTATGGCGCACAAATGCTCAAACCTGCTGCTATATCTTCTCAAGTCACTTTTTGTATGCGGTGTTGCCCGGGACCTGGCGTTGTGTCTCAGAAATAACTTCTCAGTAGAATGCATTTCCCGTTAAATGGAGAAAGGCGAGTAAGAAAAAGATACTTTTTCCCCTATCTTCAGCTTAGAAATAGAGGCAGGCTGCAATATTTTTGGGAACAAGAGATGAATTTCAAGAACAAATTACGCTGGAAAATCGTCCTGCCGGCAATCAGCATAGTTCTGTTGCTATTGGTCAATGCTCTACATATGACAAGAATCGATGTAGTCGCAGCATGTAAATGTACGAAAGAAATTTTTCTTAGCAAACAGGATGAGATAAATGTCGTCCGACAAAATAGACAGGCAATAATGAATGAGGCGAAGCATTTTGATTTGCCTCCTGAGCTTCTTGCTGCGATCATTTATAATCATCAAAGAGATCTTACTTCCTTTAGAATATTTACGGATTGCGTCGGTTCCGCCCTGGGCGGTGACTTTTCTCTCGGCCCCGCTCAAGTAAGAATTAGCACGGCCATTCAAAGTGAAAACAGGCGCCTGGATGCAATCACTCCAAGGGAATTTAAGTTTTACAGGGCTTCTCTGCTGGATCCTACCCTGAACATAAGGTATCAGGCAAAGGAATTGCGATCCCTGCTCGAAAGAGAGGACCGGTCCCCTGGTATTACTTCTGTAGAATTAATGAACCGTCCTCAAGTGATGTCTCTGTTGCTGTCTGAATACAGGATGGGGCGTAAGAGTTCTCTCCGTAATTCAACAGGTTTTGGTGCGGGCTCTCTTGGAGCATTGCGACTACTAATGGATAACGAGAATTTATACATGTTCGCTAGAAGCTTCTCTGATTCGTTACAAATTAGAGAGAAAATAAGAGACTATTTGGACTATGTATTCTGTTCCAGTGGTATTTTTAACCCCAGCGCATGCGAGCGCTGGCGAGAATCGATCGCTGTCGCTGATCAGAAGAATTTCTGAAGTGGTAGCCGATAGACGGAATAGGCCTCGGTTCCTGTCTAAAATCAATTTCATTTATCGATATTTCTCGACAGATCATTCTGCAAGCACAGGGAAACAGGGATGGATTCTACAACGGCCATGTGCGTTTTCATTTATTGTTTTTAAACGATGCTTTTGCTATAACATTCCCAGCGACATATCAAAGGGAAATACAACGAAGGACCTTTTTAAAGCAGGGAGGTCTTACTATGATTTCTCAACCGGTTTCAAGATTTTTTCGTGGCTTTCTGAGCTTTTTGCTGGTTGCAGGCTTCGCGCTTCTTATTCCGACAATTCATGCACAGGACTATTCTGAAGAGGAATACAGCCAGTACCAGTCGATTGAAGCAGAAACGGATTCCGGCAAGAAAACGGATATGACTATCCAGTTTTTCGCCGATAATGTCGGTAACTGCGAGGTTGGCTGCGTTGAGGGATTCGTATGCTTCTTCAGGTACTGCTCGGTCCGTGATTTCGAGTTCAGGATAAAGGCTGGGTAATGGAACCTTGCTTCCTTGCCGGAATGTACGGATCTCTCTACTTCAATTCTTCCCGGGCCTTCTGAATAAGATTCTCCATGCCGGCGACAGATCCCCCGTAACTGTTTGACCAGAGCTGCAGCAGATATTTTTTTGCCTGAGATGACGTAGATCCCCCGAGTACGTGGGCTCTGGCAAAATTCAACATGGCGGGATCCATTTGATTTATTCGCCAGTAGGACATACCCAGAAAGAAGTACGCAGTCTCGTTCCTTTTGTCGTATTTGACTGCGTTACTCAAATGCTTGACTGCCGCGTCGTAACGGAAATCCTCGTATGCCGCGGCTCCCAGCGCCCCATAACTCATTGCATAAGAGGCATTTACCGTTTCTTTCCATGCCTGGTCGGAAATTTCCTCAGGTTTTTGAGCTTTGGGAAGCGCTTTGAGGGCCATCCCGGCGTACTTTGCCTGCCGCGCTCCTGCGGTTTTATTTAATAGCTGCGCCAGTATGATGACGTTGTCGGGCGAATATTCCAGAACCCTGTCTCCCCACTTTAGAAACTCAGTTTCGTTTCCTAATCTCAAATAAGCTTCTGCAATGGAATAGGCCAATTCCTTATTCGGGCTGGCGTCATATACTTTAGTGCCGAATGCTACAAATCCCTTCTGGTTGTTGCTTGCTGAATACGCATAGGCCATGGCACCGATCGTGACCGAATCATCCGGTACGGCCGATAAGAACTTGCTTCCAATTGTGATGGCCTCATCCCATTGCTTTTTCTGGCAAAGATCGCTGATGAGTCTTTGGAAGGAAGAAACAAGGTAGGGCTTGAGAGAAGACTCCGGATGGTCGGCGAAAAACTGGATAGTCATATCCGTTTTCTTGCCGGAATCCGTTTCTGCTTCAATCGACTGGTACTGGCTGTATTCCTCTTCAGAATAGTCCTG
>JARRLM010000070.1:0-4340 GCA_037386985.1 Acidobacteriota bacterium
AAAATTTTAAAGGGATACGGATTACGGTTGAAGTTTGAAATTTTGAGTGGAATTTGAAGGGGAAGAGGGGATTCCGCGGCAGGATTTTCAGCCTGCCGCGGAAGAGGATCAATTTTTGCTCACAAAGTCGGAAAATTCTCGTAACTTATTGGATCTATAGGGACTTCGGAGCTTAAAAAGAGCTTTCTCCTCAATCTGCCGGATCCTCTCACGTGTTACCTGGAATATCTCTCCGACTTCCTGTAATGTGTATTCTTTCCCGTTTTCATTCAGACCGTAGCGCATTCGTACGATTTCCTGTTCACGGGCGGATAAAGTCTGTAAAGCGGAGCTTGTCACCTCACGAAGACTATGCTTCATTACGTCTTCATCAGGCGACACTGCAGTTTTATCCTCAATGAACTTGTTCAGTACTGCATCTTTGTTATCCGCAATGCTTGCTTCAAGGGAAATCGGCTCCTGAGCTGCCTTTAGAATCTGGGTTATTTTGGAAACCGGAGTTTTCAGTTCCCTGGCGAGCTCATGAACCGAAGGCTCTCTTCCATTTCGCTTGGTAAGCTCGTTTGCGACTTTCAAAACCCGATTCATGGCTTCCACCATGTGGACGGGAACCCTGATAGTTCTCCCCTGATCTGCGATGGCACGGGTGATACTCTGTCTTATCCACCAGGTAGCATACGTTGAAAATTTGTGTCCCAGGCGGTAGTTGAATTTATCGACCGCCTTCATCAGGCCGATATTCCCCTCCTGAACCAGATCCAGCAGATCCAGCCCTGGATAGGAGTAATTCTTTGCGATGCTCAGCACCAGCCGTAAATTTGAGCGTACAAACTGATCTTTGGCATGAAGCATCTCAGTTTCATTTTCACTGATCAACGCCAGTATTTTGCGCAAGTCATCCACGTCGGTCAGATACTCTCGCTCAAGCTGGCTAAGCCGGGAACGGGCCTCCCTCAATTGCTTCGGTTTCGTATCATGACGATGGGAGAGCTTTCGAATTGCCCTTTTCACATCTTCCATCTGGTGCATGACATCTTCTAAACTGCCGACCAGCGCAGCAACCTGGTTGTCAGTGAAATCAATGCGCTGAAGAGAGGTAAAAATCGCTTCACGGTTGGTTTCTATTTTTTTCAAATTTTTCTTTGTATTGCCGCATCGCGTTTTACTTCGCCTCATTTTCCCCTTTGTGAGGCGATACTGCTCTTCAAGTTTACCCAGCCGGGAGAGTATTCTTCGGATCCGCCTGATCCGTATTCGGTTGCGTTCCTCAAGGGTCACTTCAGTATCTGAGTCTCCCTTGTCATCCAATTCATACTGCTGTGTTTGAACGGAGGAATCCACCGGCTGTAATTCATCGGCCAATTCCATGACTCTAAAGGAATTAATCGGTGTCAGCGACAGAAGCCTAAGCGTATTTATCTTCGCGGATTCGATTTTTTTGGCTAAATAAACCTCCTGCTCTCGTGTGAGCAGGGGTATTTTGCTCATGCTTCTATAATAGATATAGAGAGGATCCGCAGAAGATGCGGCTTCTTCCGCTTTAACGACAGAACTGCCGTCAACAGGGACACGGGTAAATCTGACTCTGTCCACGTAATTCTCACGCGTCAACCTTGGGAAGGTCTCAGAATCATCCGAACCATCGTGATCCAGATTGATTAAATCGTATTCTGTTTCTTCCAGAACATTGTCTCTGTCAAGTTCAATCATGGTAAAAGTATCCTTCTTTAGGAGAATCTTGTCGGAAACCCCTTCCTCTAAAGCTCTGCCTTAAACTAGATAATGGCTTAGAGGTGCGTGATTTTTGTGGCCCCGACTCCCCAAAATTGCTGAGTTACATGTACAATTTTATTAGATGGTCGAAACCTAGAAAAAGTTTCATCGGGCAGTATTTCATGTTGTGGACTCCAAAGTTAGCACCCCGTCTCATAAAGGTTGGAACATCTTCTACGCCCGATATTACGAAAGTACATACATTTCGTTCCATTTTATCTATAACATCGCATGCAATTTTTCGCAACCTGTTTGTTGATTTTTCGTAAAAACCTATTTTGGATCAACCAGGATCGTGTAAATTATTCACAGGATTGATCCATACGAAATCTGAGGCAATGAATAATGATTATTATGTTTTTAACACGATGGAACAGGAACCAACGATCATTAGGCTCGTATTCCACAGGCGCATAAAAATATATCCTGTTTGTAATGAATAATTTAATTGCATTCCGCTCAAGAATGGCCCTGTTTTTTTAATATCCGGGAGACCTCACAGGATGAACGGAAGAACTTTTGTTTTAAATGTGATTTTGAGGCCTGTTGACTACTTTTGAGGTTTTCATTATTATTGACGCCTTCTAATTGTTCGGTTGCCACATAACTGCATGGAGGAATGAGCGTGATCGAAGTAGAACATCTGAGCAAAGTTTTTAATAGCCGCAAAGCTATAGACGACGTCTCATTCAACGTCGGCAAAGGCGATGTCCTTGGATTTCTGGGGCCCAACGGAGCAGGTAAAACAACCACCATGCGTATTCTCACCTGCTACATGCCCTCAACCGAAGGAACGGCACGGATCGCCGGCTACGATGTTTTCGATGAAAGTCTCGAAGTCCGGAAACGGATCGGCTATCTGCCTGAAAATCCCCCGTTATATCCCGAAATGACCGTGGAATCCTATCTCGGTTTTGTCGCGAAGATAAAAGGCACGCCGGCAACTCAGTGTAAGAGCCAGATAGAAAAGGTTGTGGAAGAATGCAATATCGGCGATGTTCGGAAACGCATTATCGGCAGGCTTTCAAAAGGCTACAAGCAGAGGGTCGGGCTGGCACAGGCCCTGCTGAACGATCCCGAGGTTCTTATCCTTGACGAACCGACAATCGGGCTGGACCCGAAACAGATTCATGAAGTGCGGTCTCTTATCAAGAGCCTGGCATCCACACGCACGGTGATTCTTTCAACGCACATCCTTCCTGAAGTGAGTATGACCTGCAACCGCGTCGTAATCATTAATGAAGGGAAAGTGGTTGCCATGGACACTCCGGAGGGCCTCGCCGCACAGATGAAAGGGGCGGAACGGATCGCACTCACGGTTGACGGCCCTTCGGAAGCAATCCGGGAAAAGATCCAGGCAATCGATGAGGTAATGAGCATCCATGCGGCAGAGGGCGGTCCGGACGCTTTCCCTTCTTTTACTGTCGAATGCGAGCTGGGTACAGATCTCCGGCCGTTGCTGGCATCGACTGTCGTGTCTCAAGGATGGGGACTGCTCGAACTCCGTGGAGTCTCGATGAGTCTGGAAGACGTGTTCATTAATCTCACCACACAAGAGCCAACGGAGGCTGATTCCAGCCGCTCGTAAAAGGGGTTTGACATGCGAAACATCCTGGCAATCTGGCAGCGCGAGTTGAAGAGCTATTTTGTCTCGCCGATCGCCTCGGCCGCACTAACATTTTTTGTTTTTGCGTCGGGTTATTTATTTCTTCTATTCATACCTATCACAAGTAATTGAGAGAACCATGATGCTGGCGCAATTCAGCCAGGTTTCTCAACCGATCGATGTCCCTGGTATTATCACTCAGGCCCTTTTTCACACAATAAGCGTTGTCCTTCTCTTTATAGTCCCGATGCTGACTATGGGATTGTTCGCGGAAGAAAAGAAAAGAGGAACCATTGAACTGCTGCTGACAGCCCCGGTGGGGCATTTTCAGGCTATCACCGGCAAATTTCTGGCAAGTTTGACATTCCTGTTAATTTTGCTTCTTGCAAACGCAGTCACAATCCTACCTCTTTTTATTTACGGTGATCCGGATCTGTATCCTATTCTCGTAGGATATCTCGGTTTGTTTCTACACGGAATGACCCTGATGGCAATAGGCCTCTTTATTTCTACCCTTACCGAAAATCAGATTGTGGCGGTCGTAATTTCTTTCGGTATCAGTCTTGTACTCTTTGTCATCGAAATAAAGAATGCTCTGAGTTACATCAATCTTATCAGTCACCTCGAGGACTTCACCAAAGGGGTCATTGACACTTCTCATGTAATTTTCTTTGTGACTCTTACATTCTTAGGCTTATTTCTGGCATATCGTTCGATTGAATCCATGCGGTGGAAAAACTGATGAGAAAAATATTGCAGAAACTCGACACATTGGGCCTGTTACTCCTGGTAGTGGCAGTTATCTGGTATTCCGTTACCAAAATCTTGAGTGCTTGGAACATCGGCGTGGCAATAGCTGGCGCCCTTTGTATTATTACGGGCATAACATTCAATTACCGGCAAATACTAGCGTCTTTGGGCAAACGTTCCACAAAATATGCCGCCAACTATTTGATTTCAT
>JARRLM010000070.1:4353-13844 GCA_037386985.1 Acidobacteriota bacterium
ATTGATACTGGTAGTCGCCATTATTTCGGGATTGAACTTTCTCGGGCAGAAACACCCCAAGCGCTTCGATTTAACAACAGGAGGCCGATTTACCCTGGCACCTCAAACAACAAAGATCCTCAAAAATTTGGAACAGGATGTTGAAATCAAAGCTTTCCCACCTGGCGGAGAAGACATAGCCCTTAAGGAACTGCTTACAGAATATCGGACAATCAGTTCACACATACAATATGAATTCATAGATCCCGACAAACAACCAGATGTTGCAAGACAAAATGAAATAGAGGTTTACGGAACATTGGTGGTCTCCTCTAAAGATCGAAAAGAAAAAATTGAAAAAAGCATGGGCGAAGTTCAAGAGGAGGATCTCACCAATGCAATTATCAAAGTACTGAGAACGGAAATTCCTAAAATATATTTTGTCCAGGGACACGGCGAAAAGGATCCGGAAGACAACGAACAGTACGGTTACTCCGATGCGAAAGGAGCAATGGAAGATCAGGGATATCAGGTCGAATCTGTAAACCTCGTTGAATCAGGACGGGTCCCGGAAAATGCACAGGTACTTATTCTGGCTGGACCGGAAACGGAACCTTTCCCAAAGGAACTTGAATTCATTAACGATTATCTCGGCAAAGGCGGCGGTGTTCTAATTCTCGTCGACCCCGAGCCGTCCCCCTCTCTGGCAGAATACCTAAAAGAATGGGGCGTTCAGGTAGACCATGACTTCGTTGTTGATATCAGCGGAGTTGGACAGATTTTCGGGATGGGACCTGGGATTCCACTCGTAACTGAATACGAATCCCACACAATCACTGAAAATTTCGAACGTTCTATGACATTCTTCCCACAGACACGCTCCATTCGACCTTTAGATTCCCTGCCTGAAGGGATAAACGTCGAAACTTTATTTAAAAGTAATCCGAACAGCTGGGGAGAAGCAAATCTTGCTCTCGAAGTAAAGTTCGATGAGGAAAGCGATTTAAAAGGCCCGCTTCCGCTTGCCGTTGCGGTTACAAAAGAAATTAAACCTGCAACAGACGAAACTCAGGCAGTAAACGCTCGAATGGTTGTCGCAGGAACCTCCAAATTTTCAATCAACACCTATTTTGGAGCGCAGAGAAATGGGGACCTGTTTATGAATATGATCAGCTGGTTGGCACAGGACGACGACCTGATTTCCATACGCCCCAAAGATCCTGAAGACCGTCCAATTTCTCTGTCACAAGCGCAGGGCAACATAATTCTATGGACTCTTTTGATTATCCTCCCCTGAATCGTTCTCGCTATAGGAGTTATAGTGTTTATTAATCGTCGGAGGAGATAGCATGCGGTTCAAAGGTACGCTGATACTGTTGCTTGTGTGCATCGGCATCGGATGCTTCATCTTTTTCTATGAAATCAAAGGCGGTGAAGAACGGGAAAAAGCCAAAGAAGCCGAAAACCGCTTCTGGATGCTGGAAAGCAAAGCAATCCAGCAGATCGAACTCCAGCCCCAGGATCAGGTTGAAAAGATCGTTGCAGCGCGTAAAGGCCCGGAAGAATGGTCCATCCAGGTTCCCCGTCCTCTGGAAGCCGATTCTGATGAGATGAACCGCCTGGCTGAGTCAGCCGCGGAAATAAAGCATACAAGTATTTTGGAGGAAACGGGTGCAGATCCAGCCAAGTTCGGATTAAGTCCTGCCGAATTCGGCTTTAAAATAAAGGCTGAAGACGAAAAGGAATATGAAATTCGCTTCGGCGACAAGAATCCGGCAGGCAATTCCAGGTATGCCGGGGTTGCAGGCCGAGAGGAAATATTTCTGGTATCCACTTCGGCATCAGACACCTTCGATAAAAAACTGGATGACCTCAGGAACCATTCCGTACTTGAGTTCGAACAAACCGAAGTGCAGTCTCTGGATATTCAGAACCAGAAGGGCGCCATCCATTTAGTCAAAGACAGTGACGATCGCTGGTGGATCGAGGGGAAAGAAAGGGTAGCCGCCGATTCTCCCGGCGTAAGGGGAATATTAAATGCACTGGCTCTGGGCAGGATCCCTGAATTTTTCGACGAAGATCCTTCCGACTATGTGAACGCAGATCTTGACAAGCCGATCGTGTCCGTAAACCTCACCTACGGCAAGGATAAGGCTATCAAGAGTCTCAGCATCGGATCTGAAAAAGCGAAACTACGAAAAAAGGGAACAAAAAGCAATGACTCCGGCGCTTCATCGGAATCGATCCTCTATCTTGCAAAAGATGCTTCCCGCACGGAGGAACTCTTTTTCGTCAACAAGGATCTTGTGGATAAACTCGATAAATCTCCCAACGATCTGCGCGATAAGTCGCTGGCCGCTTTCCAGCGCTGGGATATCGATTCCATCAATCTGGAAAACACCGGCGGAAACTTTACCTTCTCCAAATCCGGAGGGGAATGGTTTTTCGGCGACGAAAAGAAAAAGGCGAACTTCGATGCGGTCACCGGAATTCTGGATGCCCTGGAATCCGATTATTTAGAGCTGATTGACAAGCCTTCAAGCCTTTCACCATATGGCCTTGACAAGCCGACCGTCCGGGTCGTTCTCAAACAGGGGAGCGAAGTCGTTGTCGATTGCTCATTTGGGAAGAAAAACGACAAGGGAGTCTATGCACAGCTCCAGGGAGATTCATCCGTAAAAGTGGCCGTTTTGGAAAACTATGAGAAGCTGAACAAAAACGAAACCGATTACATCGAAGCCGAAAAGGAAGTCGAATCCGACACAGCCGAGGAATAGTCCGGCTTTCCTAAAATTCTTCTCCGTATACCCCGGCTGGGGCGAACCTTGTGTCGCCCTATCGACAAAAATACAGGGCGATCCTCTTTCAATAAACACTCGAAAAATTCAGATTAATATAACCGCTGAATAATTTTAGCCGGATTACACAGGGAGTTGCTATTTCATTTTTTGTCGAGTATACTTTTTAATGCTGCTTTCGTAATAAAGTGGGCTAGCGCCCACTTTTTTTATTTAGCCGGCACTTCTCAGAGAACAGGGAAGAAAAATGCCGGCTGGAAATGTTTAAAAGAACCCGACTGGTGAAAGTCGGGCTGAAGGCGCATGATTAAGCTAAGCTGGGGTATTTGGCAAGCGCCCTTTCCCGGATTCGACGCTGCTTTATTTGCGAAAAATACGAGTTGGGGTCTGAAATGAAAGCATCCGATTTGAACCAGCGGCAAGCTCTGGGAGCTAAAATTTCTGAATTGGCAGAACAGATCGCCGCATCAATGGGAATGGAACTGGTTCTCGTTGAGGTAAAAGGCAGCGGGAACAGATCGATTGTACGAACATTCATCGATCAGCCCGGTGGCATAACCCTGGATGATTGTGAGCGCTTCAGCCGGCGACTTTCGGTATCACTGGCTGTTGAGGACTGGATTCCATCCAGCTATACACTGGAGGTTTCATCCCCAGGTATAGACCGTCCGCTGGTAAAGGAATCGGATTTCGAGCGTTTCTGCGGGGAAAATGCCACTGTACAAACGCGAATGCCCATGGACGGACGGAAGAACTTTAAGGGCAGAATCGCAGATGTAACCGAAGGCCGTATAAAACTGGAGATTACACCGGGCCACATAGTTCAAATTGCCTTGATGGACATTGAAAAGGCCAATTTAATAGGTGATTTAAACATAAGGCCGCAGGGGTCCTGAATATGTCTAACATTATTGCGCAGACGATCGAACAGATCAGCAAAGAAAAAAATGTCGATGCCGATATCATCATCAGTGCGCTGGAAGACGCCATGGTGGCTGCTTCCAGAAAGTATTATAAAACCAACGAAGACATCAGCGCGCGTTTCGATCCCGAAACCGGATCAGTGGAAATATTCGCTGTCAAGAGGGTCGTCGAATTTGTAGAGAATCCGAATCTCGAAATCGCCCTTAGCGAAGCGATAACCATCGACGAAACTTTGGAGATTGATGATACGGTCGAAATCCCGAAACCGACGGATGTTCTGGGCCGCATAGCTGCACAAACAGCAAAACAGGTAATCCTTCAAAAAGTGCGGGAAGCGGAGCGGCAAAACATATTCGACGAGTATTCACAGAAAATATCGGAAATGGTCAACGGAGTAGTCAAACGCTTCGAAGGCCCTGACATTATTGTAGATATCGGTAAAACGGAAGCGTTATTGCCGCTTCGAGAACAATCCAGGGCGGAAACCTATAAGCAGGGCGAACGCATCCGTGCAGTGATCGTAAAAGTACTCCCGGTCGCCAAAGGACCACAGGTCATTCTATCCCGGACCGACCCGCAACTGCTCGTACACCTTTTTGAAATGGAAATCCCTGAAATTTACGACGGCACGATCGTGGTAAAAAGCGCGGTTCATGAGCCTGGAGATCGCGCCAAAGTAGCAGTCGCTTCACTGGATCGCGATGTGGATCCGGTTGGAGCGTGTGTCGGGATGAAAGGTTCTCGAATTAATTCCGTCATCCGGGAACTCAGGGGTGAGAAAATCGATATTGTGCAGTGGTCCGACGACCCGGCTCAATATGCGGCAAATGCCCTGAATCCCGCAAAAATTTCCAAGGTCCTGATATTGGATCCAGCGGAAAAACACATGGAAGTTATTGTCGAAGAAAAGCAGCAATCGCTGGCTATAGGTAAAAAGGGCCAGAATGTCCGGCTTGCATCGAGACTCATCGGGTGGCAGATCGATGTTAAGAGTGAAGAACAGAAGAAGCAGGAGGTGCTCAGCGTCATGGAATCTCTTTCTTCCTCCTCGACTTCACTGACCGAGCTTGAAGGGATCAGTGATCGCCTGATTCAAGTTTTGCGCGATGCGGGAATCGAAAATGTCGAGCGCATCCTCGAATTAGAAGCGGGACAGCTGACGGAGCTTCCGGGGATTGGAGACAAAACGGCAACCAAGATTCTGGAAGCTGCAAGGGACCTTTTTGAGGAAGTGGAGATTGAAGTTCCGGAGGGTATAGATTTGCCTACGGCAATCAAGGCCGCTGAAGACAACGAAGAAACGGAAGAAGCATCAGAACCGCGGCCCGAGGCTGAATCGGAAGAAATATCGCCGGAAACTTCTGAAGCTGCGGACGATGTAGAGGAGACCCTCACTTCAAGTCTGCAGGCAGGAGAAATGGATTCCACGGAAATATCGATGGAAGAAGAAGGAGAACAGACTGCCGGGAACGATCTTACGGCGGATACAACCGAAGCGGTAAAAGATGCCGTAGAAACCGATGCCCCCGCTGAGAAGGAAACAGAAGATGTGAATTCCACTGAAGCTTCAAGTGTGGAGGAAGAAGATAAATAACGGGTACGGGTCTTTTACCCTGCTGTCTGAAGCACTGAAACCGGCGTGAGAATTACCTGGTGGCGAACATTTGATGCATTGATTTAAGAATTTTACCTGACTCGAGTCAGACATGCCCTGGATTTGGCAGAGGTCTTTGCGAATATGGATAAAATAACGGTCGCGGAATTGGCGACAGAATGCTCAGTAAAAAATCAAGTCGTACTCGCTGAACTGAAGCGTTTGGGCTTATATGTCTTTTCGCCCACTGCGACCATCGACTCTAATTTCGCCGAGACCATCAGGAAGAAGATCTTCTCTCAAAAAGAAGCCGAAGAAGCCAAAGCCGCAGAGGCAGTGAGAAAAAAAGAAGAAGCAGCCAAGAAAGCGGAAAAAAAGGCAGCAAAAAAAGAAGCAGCGAAAAAAGCGGAAAAGAAGGCAGCAAAAAAAGAAGCTACGGCGAAACCTTCAAAAGCGAAAGCCGCAAAAACAAAAACTTCGGCTGCGAAAGAAAAAGAAGCCGCAAGCACAACTGCCGCACCCCGAAAGGCCAGAAAGAGCCCCGCCAGGAAGGCAAAAACAGCGGCGAAACCGCCGGTAGAAGAACCTCCAAAGAAATCTCTCGCTCCTAGAAAAGGTCGGAAACACTACGACCGTGAATCGGAAGAATTCGTTGACATTGTACCGCCCAAACCGCAAGAACCCGTACCGGTCGAAGGGGAAAAGGTAGCGAAAGAGGCCGCTACCGCTGCACCGGCTGAACCTGAACCGAAGGCTGTAGAAAAAGCCCCTGAAGAGGAAAAACCTGCCACCGTTGAAGCCGAAGCTGCTCCTGTGGAGGCGCCTCCCGCCGAGAAACCGGAGGAACCCGCACCGGCCGCAGAGGAACCGAAGCCCGAATCGCCGAAGGCTGCCCAACCGCCTGCACAGAAAAAAGAACAGGTGACGAAGCCGCATGCTGCAGAACGCACTGCCGAGCCGGCGCCAAAACCGGGAACAGTATCCAACAAGTTCGTTGTCCCCAAGGCCCGGACCAAGATTTTAATGCGGACCAGTACGGAAAAGGTCGTGACTCCCGGCGCATCTGATCGCATCCTGAAGGGCCTTCGGGATGGAAAACCTGCCGCTCCGAAGGCATCCGCCCCTTCGAAAACAGCCAGAAAGCGAAGAGCAGCAAAACCGGAAACGATCGAGAAAATAACCGTCAAGGTATCAGAGTTGCCGAGTGTCCCGGCTTCTCCGGAGGATTACAGGCCTATTACTATTACCGAAGGTGTAACGATCAAAGAGCTGGCGGAAAAAATGAAAATCAAATCCAAATACATCATCCAAAAGCTCATATCCAAGGGAATTCTCGCATCTATCAACCAAACACTCGATCAGGATGCCGCCAGGGAAGTGTGCGCAGAGTTCGGGTTCCGAGCCGAAGTCATAAGTTTCGAGCAGGAGGCGGAAAGCAAACAGGAAATTGAAGATAAACCTGAAGACTATATAACCCGCCACCCCGTTGTAACAATAATGGGACATGTGGACCATGGACGACGGTGTCATGCCGCAAACGGTTGAAGCAATCCATCACGCCAAGGCCGCTAATGTCCCGATCGTTGTGGCAATCAATAAAATAGACAAGCCTGGCGCTCAGATTGATCGTATTAAACAGTCTCTTGCGGATCAGGGCTTATTAGCGGAAGACTGGGGTGGAGATGTGGTTACCGTTCCGGTTTCCGCAAAACAGAAAACGAACCTTGATCTGCTCCTGGAAATGATCCTCCTGGTCGCAGACCTCAAGGATCTCAAATCGAATCCCAAGCGGCTTGCATCAGGAGTTGTCCTGGAAGCAAAGCTGGACAGGGGACGGGGCAGCGTAGCCACCGTTCTCGTGCAAAACGGCACTTTGAATCTTGGAGATTCCCTAATAGCCGGTTCCGCGCACGGGAAAGTACGTGCCCTGATCAACGACCGCGGAATGAACACACAAACTGCCGGTCCTTCCGTGCCCGTTGAGATACAGGGTCTTCAGGATCTTCCGCTTGCTGGAGACACATTCCAGGTTTTTGAAGATGCGACCAAAGCACGACATGTAGCTGAATACCGACAGTCCAAAGAACGGGAAGCAACACTGCATAAAACGGCACGTCTATCCTTGCAAGCCCTTTACGAGCAGATGAGAGAGGGGACGGTTAAAGAACTCCCGCTTATCATTAAATGTGATGTACAGGGATCTGCAGAAGTACTCACCGATATGCTCAATAAGCTGAGCACGGATAAGGTTAAAGTCAAATTCCTGCATAGCGGTGCCGGAGCCATCACAGAAACGGATGTTCTCCTTGCATCGGCTTCGAATGCCATCGTTATAGGATTCAACGTCAGGCCTGAGCGCAAAGCGCAGGAACTGGCCGACACTGAAGGTGTTGAAATCCGGCTGTATACGGTCATTTACAACGTGGCCAACGATATTAAAGCCGCCATGATCGGCATGTTGGAGTTTACGACTCAGGAAAAATATGTCGGGCGCGCTGAGGTTCGCGATACCTTCAAAGTGCCTAAATATGGATCCATCGCGGGATCCTATGTACTGGAAGGCGTCATACGGCGCAACGCCGAAGCTCGGCTCCTCCGAGACAACACTGTAGTTCATGAAGGTAAAATCATTTCATTGCGTCGCTTTAAAGATGATATCTCAGAGGTTAAGTCCGGCTTCGAATGCGGTATAGGATTTGAACATTTCTCCGATGTAAAAGTAGGCGATATCATAGAAGCTTACGTTATCGAGAAGGTACAACCCACATCTCTACAGTGATGGACAGAGGATCCCGCGGTTCTCTATTCCTCACTCGCCTGTCGAAAATGCCTGTTGCATACTGTACTCTTGAATTGTATTTGCCGTATTCACAATCGCTTAAAGAAAAGCGAATGGTCCTTCGCAAAGCTCAGGACAGGTTGAGAGCACGGTCAAGTTTTTCGATCGCTGAAGTGGATTACCAGGATTTATGGCAGCGCGCCAAACTTGCAGCCGTCACAGTCAGCTCGGACAACTCAATTCTGGAACGTGTCACCATGCAATTTGTTAAAGAAGCCGAAAATATATTGGGAGACTTACTGGTTGATTGCCAGGTCTCCTATATCGACCCCTAGCTATCCTCCAAGGGCGCTCAATGCTGATTCACCCAAAGGCATTTTTAAGAATTCAGGAGTTCGATATATTGTGGTTTTTAGAATTTTGTAAAAAGTCGATAATTTAATAAATTTTGTTGACCTTTGACGTTAGACCTTAGCCTTTCGACCGCTATATCATTATGCAACCATCGAGAAGACCCCAAAGACTCGCCCTGCAAATCCGGCAAGAAGTGAGTTTATTGATATCCCGCAGTATGAAAGACCGCAGGATCGGATTCGTAACGGTAACCGGCGTCCGATTGAGCCCGGATTTGCGGCATGCAAAAATTTATATTTCCGTGATGGACAACCCTGAAAGGGAAAAAGAAGAAACAGTGAAAATTCTGAACCGGGCGACCGGGTGGATTCGGCGGGAACTGGGCCAGAAAATACGGGTAAAATTCCTGCCCGATATAGAATTTTTTACAGACCTTTCACAGGATTACGGTGAAAAGATTGATCGACTGCTTGATGAAATTCACCTACATAAGGATGAATAGTATTGGATGGAGTCCTGGTAATCGACAAAGCCTCTGACTGGACATCTCATGATGTCGTGGCAAAAGTTCGGAATCTGCTCAAGATAAAAAAGGTGGGGCACACAGGAACCCTAGACCCGTTCGCGACCGGAGTTCTCCCTCTCACCCTGGGGCGGGCGACACGCCTCAGCAATTATTTTTTGGCATCCGACAAAGTCTACAGGGGTGCAATGCGCTTCGGTTTTGCGACAACTACATACGATAGAGACGGCGAACCTCTGGGCGAAGACACTCGGCCCAGCGTTGATCCGGGGAGGCTTCAGGAAATCTTCTCTCACTATCGAGGAACCATCCTTCAAACATCGCCCCCCTATTCCGCCAAAAAGGTTCGGGGCCGGCCACTCTATTCCTATGCGCGAAAGGGCATAGACATAACGCCCCCCGCCAAAGAAGTAACTATCAAGTCGCTGACTCTGCATGGGATCGAAAAGTGCGAAGTAGAATTCGAATTGGCCTGCACCGCCGGGACGTATGCTCGCAGCCTTGCACATGATATTGGAAAGGAATACGGTTGTGGCGCAC
>JARRLM010000071.1:0-6783 GCA_037386985.1 Acidobacteriota bacterium
CCTCTGGACCATGCATTAGCTTCCATTGGCACGTATACCTGGATTATTTTTACCAGCGTTCATGGAGTGACCTATTTTTCAAAAAGGCTCCATGAACTCAGGATCAACAGGGACATTCTAAAGGAATCAAAAATATGTGCGATAGGACCGGCTACTGAAAGCACATTAAAAGAACATGGTTTTGAGGTAAGCCTGGTTCCTTCCCGTTTCGTAGCCGAAGGCGTTGTCGAAGCGCTGGAAGATTACTGTGGGGGGCTGAAAGGTTTGGCCGGCCGCCGTATACTGCTTCCAAGAGCGAAAACAGCACGGGACGTTTTACCTGACGCGCTTAAAGAAGCAGGCGCACATGTGAACGTTGTTCCGTGTTACGAGACGGTAAAGGCGGAATTGAAAATGGAGACGATAGGGCGGCTGACAGCGGAAGTCCCGGATCTGATTGTTTTTACCAGTTCATCAACCGTAAAAAACATGCTTGAACTCCTCGGGCACACCATGGGAAAGAATATACTGCGGAAAGCAACCGTCGCGGCAATCGGGCCGATTACTGCAGACACTGTAGCATCGTATGATAAGCGCGTGGAAATCGTGCCGAAAGAGTCCACTATCGCATCGTTGATCCAGTCAATAAAAAAATATTACAGTAGGCAGTAAAATAACAGCATGCAATATTTGCAAAAACTGAAAAAAACTGATTGCCGAATGTGCATAATCCAATGTCTACTGTTTGCACTCGCTGATGCCTCATACTTCAAGGAGACTATCTTTGCCAATGCGTAATGACATTCATAAAGTACTGATCATTGGATCCGGCCCCATCGTAATAGGGCAGGCATGTGAATATGACTACTCCGGAACCCAGGCCTGCAAAGCTCTTCGAACGCTCGGCTATGAAATTGTTCTGGTCAATTCCAATCCGGCCACAATCATGACCGACCCTGTCATGGCGGATGCAACCTATATAGAACCGCTCAATGTCGCTGTCGTAGAGAAAATTATTGCCGAGGAACGGCCCGACGCCCTTCTGCCAAATATGGGAGGACAGACGGCACTGAATCTTTCCGCTCAACTTTCAAGGATGGGCATTCTTGAAAAGTATGGAGTTCAGTTAATAGGTGTCAGCGCCGATGCCATCGAACGTGGAGAAAACCGGCAGGCTTTCAAAAAAACGATAATTCAGCTGGGCATTGAAACGCCGAGGAGTGAAATAGCATTAAATCTTGAAGAAGCTGAAGGAATCCTTGAGCGGATAGACCTTCCCTGTATGATTCATCCGGCATTTACCGTCGGAGGAACAGGTGGCGGGCTTGTATACAACCTCGAGGAATTCCGCGTCGTTGTCAGTCGCGGCTTGTCTTCAAGTCTGATTGGACAGGTTTTAATCGAAGAGTCGGTGGAGGGGTGGGAAGAACTCGAACTGGAAGTGGTTCGCGATGCCAAAGGCCAGAAAGTCACAGTTTGCTTTATCGAGAATATTGATGCCATGGGCATTCATACGGGAGATTCCTTCTGTTCCGCTCCTATGCTTACAATAGGCTCCGAGCTCCAGAACAGACTGCAAAAATATTCCTATGACATTGTAGATGCCATCGGAGTGGTCGGCGGCACGAACATTCAGTTCGCCCATCATCCTAAAACAGGACGCGTCGTCGTTATCGAAATCAACCCGAGGACATCGCGTTCTTCAGCGCTTGCTTCAAAGGCAACCGGCTTCCCCATAGCGTTTATATCCTCACTCCTTGCTGGAGGATTGACATTGGATGAAATCCCCTATTGGCGAGAGGGCACTCTGGAAAGATACAGTCCAGGGGGCGATTATGTGGTTATCAAGTCCGCACGATGGGAGTTTGAAAAGCTTAAAGGAGCTGAAGACCGACTTGGTGCGCAGATGCGTGCCGTAGGCGAAGTCATGGGCATCGGCAAAAACTACAAGGAGGCCTTTCAGAAATCAATCCGTTCCCTTGAAAATGGCCGTCTCGGATTGGGTTTTGCGAAAGACTTCAACGATAAATCCTTATCAGAGCTGATGGGAATGCTGTGGCGCCCTACGAGTGAACGCATCTTCATCATGTATGAAGCCCTGCGTAAAGGCGCAAGCATCGATGAGCTTTACGACAAAACAAAAATCAAGCCATGGTTTATTGAACAGATGAAGGAACTCGTAGAGCTCGAAGAGAAAATATTAATTCATAAAGGAACGATCATGCCGGATGATCTGATGCTGCGGGCGAAGCAGGACGGATTCGCAGACGGATACCTGGCCAGCCTTCTGAAAATTCCTGAAGGACAGATCCGCGCCCGCAGGATTGAACTTGGAATTAACGAAGCATGGGAATCCATCCCTGTTTCCGGAGTGGAAAATGCAGCCTATTATTACTCCACCTACAATGCCCCCAACAAAGTAGAGGTCAACGATCGCAAAAAAGTCATGGTGCTTGGAAATGGTCCGAGCAGAATAGGTCAGGGAATTGAATTCGACTACTGCTGTGTCCATGCGGCGTTCACACTTCGCGACCTTGGATATGAAGCTATAATGGTGAATTGCAATCCCGAAACGGTTTCTTCCGATTATGACACCTCGGACAGACTCTATTTCGAACCTCTGACGGTGGAAAATGTCCTAGGCATTTACGAGTACGAGAAGCCGGAAGGGGTGATCATTCAGTTGGGCGGAAAGACATCTCTGAAAATCTGCCGGGCGCTGGAACTGGCAGGCGTGAAGATTCTGGGCACCTCGCCTGATTCCATTGGCCTGGCTGTAGATCGCGATCACTTTCGGGATATGATGCAGAAGCTCGGCATTCCACAACCGGCTTCCGGAATAGCCCATAACCTCGATGAAGCTATATCAATTGCAGACGCAATCGGCTATCCGCTTATGGTAAGACACCCCTATGTTCTGGGCGGCCGGGGGATGGAGGTTGTGCACGACAGCGAAGGCCTTATCTTTTATGTATCCCACGCTGCGAAAATCTGGCCGGATCTGCCCATTCTGATCGACAAATTCCTTGAAAATGCACTCGAGGTTGAAGTAGACGCCGTATCCGATGGAGCGGATACATTTATTCCTGCAATCATGGAGCATATCGAACTCGCGGGTGTACACTCGGGGGATTCCGCATGCGTTCTGCCGCCGGTCAACATCGATGAAAAACATCGCCGGACAATTGAAGAGTATACGAAACGAATTGCAAAAGAGCTCAAAGTGCTTGGGCTGATCAATATTCAATATGCAATCGCGAAGGATACGGTCTATGTCCTGGGAGCCAACCCTCAAGCCTCACGCACCATCCCTCTGGTCTCAAAAGTCTGCAACATCCAGATGGTCCGTATCGCAACACAGCTTATGATGGGCAAAAAGCTGAGCGATCTTAAGCCTGATCGGCGGCACATTGCCCATTTCGGCGTAAAGGAAGCAGTTTTCCCCTTCAACATATTCCCAGAAGTGGATCCTGCCCTTGGCCCCGAAATGCGCTCCACCGGTGAGGTCTTGGGAATATCGGATTCTTTCGAACTGGCCTTCTATAAATCCCAGGAAGCCGCGCGGCAACAGCTACCCCAGAAAGGTACCGTGTTGATCTCCGTCACCGAGTCGGATAAAAGAGAAGCTCTTGAAGTAGCGCGGGAATTCACTCGACTGGAGTTCAAGATCGTGGCTACGGAAGGCACTCAAAAATACCTTTCCGACAATGGAGTGGACTGTGCCACTATTTTAAAAATTAATAAGGGACGGCCCAATATCGTTGATACAATTAAAAATGGTGATATAGATCTTGTGATCAATTCACCCATCGGAAAGCGTGGTATCACGGATGATTCGTATATCCGCAAAACTGCTATTAAACACGAGATTCCGTACATCACAACAATGGCGGCGGCAAAAGCAGCGGCCAAAGGAATTGCAGCCTACCGGAAAGAGGGTACAAAAGTCGTATCCCTGCAGCGGTATCATTCCTTGAGTTAAGATGTATTTCTTACAGGTTGGCAGCTCGTTTATTTGCATATGCCCCATGCTGAACGTCTCTTCGCATCAGAAGGAACGGATCCCAGCACCCTTGAAGAGGCGTTTCATTCCGGACAGTGATGCAACGTTTACACTTCAGTTTTCCATACCCTGATAGCTTTGATATCGCCGGTGGGACAATAGACTTGACAGGCGCCGCACCCGTTACATTTCTCAAAATCCACATTGGGATACGCAACATATAAATCATCATCCCAATAGACCTGAACGGCCTCGAAAGGACAGGACCGAACACAAACGTCACAATCGCTCTTGCCCTGCACCAGGAAACAGATCTTTCCGTCTACAAGCGCTTCCCCGATTCTATGTTGCAGTTTCTGCTCCAGAGTCAGGCTTTTTATAGCTCCGCTGGGGCAGATCTGCGTACATGCATTGCAATCCTCCAGACAATATCCGTTTTCAAATCGAACAACCGGAGCCAGAAATCCCGCGATACCAGCCTGACCGGTATCGGGACGGATGATGTTGGTAGGGCAAGCGCGAATACAGTTGCCGCATCGCAGACATAACCCTGAAAATGTATCCTCTTTCATAGATCCCGGGGGGCGTAACGGCGCCTTATCTCCCCGAGCGCTGCCGGTCCTTTTTGCCAGCAACCCTAATGCAGCACCGGCGGCAACGGCCATAAACGCTCTCCGTGTTGCGGAAACGCCGCTCTTCTCCGCGCCATCTTTAAGCTTTACGGTCCGGGACGTTTTTTTGCTGAGAATGGAGCGCAAATTTACAAGAAGGTCCTGGGTGGCACCCATTGGACAGATCCGGGAACACCATAAGTCGCCCGTTGTCGCAGCAAGCACGAGAAGTGTACTCAAACCGGCCGCAGCCAGAATCCCTTCCAGAATATTTACCGATGTGCGAACCGAAAAAGCACTGCTGAATAAGGCCAGCGGATCCATCCACCACCGCAGAGGGTATCCGAATAAAGCCCCTGCTATTGTTGCAATGACTATGTACCTGCCTACTGACGGGAATCGGGGCCATCGGGCACTTTTCCTTTTACCGATACGAAACGCACCATCCTGCAGCAGGCCGGTCGGGCAGACATAACGGCAGAACCATCTCTTCCTGAAAACCGATATTATTCCTGTAAGTATGCCGACAGTCGCAATGGCTTTAAAGGTGCCTGTGGCAATGATACCGCAGACAACCCAAAAAGGACTGGCTGCGACAACGAGTTTCGACGATTCCGGCCAGAAAGAAACCGGCCACAGCAGCACAACTGCAACCAGAAAACATCCGAATCTAACAAACAAGCGCGCAAAGCGCCATCGGCCTTTCATCCCAGATAAGCTCCCTCTTTCCGGAGCTCGTCCTGCAGCTTAAGCACATTTACATCCCGAGGTCTGCATCCCTCCTTAACACTCAGTGCCGCGGCAGTCCCTGCGGCCTGACCGGTTACCCAGCATATGGGTATCAACCTCAATGTATCGGCTACTGGAAATTCAGCCGAGACACACCTGCCTGCAGCCAGCAGATTTTCCAGCCTTGCGGGTACCAGGCATCCGTAGGGAATCTGGAATGCAGGCGCGTTCGCGTATGTACCGCTGTAGCCGATCACATCCTCAAATTTTGCACCGGCATTCATTTCACGGGCTGAAAGTTTCTTTTTCCCGTCCAGTAATCGAGTCAGGCGAACACCCATCTGTGGCGCGGTTTCCGCAATGAACGCCTCCTCCGCACCCTGTTTTGTACGGGCTTTTTCGAGGTTCTTCCAGAGCGCTCTCCGATGCAGCAGTTCCATCCTGCTGAGTTCGGCCACATCGAGACCATCGCCGACCGGACCTTTCATGTTAATCCAGTTCATCCCCGGTGCCGGAGTGGGACTTCCGACATGTCCGTCAAAAGCAGTGACCGGCATTCCCCGCGCCGGTCTTCCGTCGGTCTGTTCCCTGGGGCCGACAGCATTTGCAAGGTGCTCATCGAGTACGTCCTGAACGGACACGTTCCCCAACCGGCTGACCAGCCCGATATTATCCAGGATCTTTTCAAATGCCGCACCGGCAGCAGCGAAAATATCTCCGTCACCGGAGGCATCCACTACAACATCGGCCAGAATAGCCTGCCTACCGGATTTACTTTCGAACACTGCCCCCCGAACCGCACCCGTGGCATCAATAATTGCATCAACTCCCCAGCAATCCAGGTATGCATCCATTCCGGATTCCAGCACCATTTCTGCGAGGACGTATTTGAAGGCCTCGGGATCCACAGTCGGGTATACCGGGGCCTTATTACGTTCAATAATTCCAAACTTCAACACATCCAGCCGCTTCATCATATCTTCGCCGATGCCCTGAATCACCTGATGGTTGTTCCTGTCATAGAGTGGGAAAATGGCCAGAACCAGGCCTCCGGTTGCCAATCCACCCAAATACCCGTAGCGCTCCACCAGTGTGACATCCACATTGAGGCGCTTTGCAGCAAGGGCTGCCGCCGTACCGGCAGGACCGCCTCCTACTACGAGAACGTCTGTTTCATGGAGAATCTCCAGTTCGCGGCGGGGTTGCATCACCTTCCCTTCCGTCAGCATTGCGGGAACTCTGGATACGGCAGATCCGGGGGGTTGAGGCCCGCGTTTCGGCATGGGCCGTCCCTGTGATGCGACCAGCGATTCCAGCGGCGTCATCGATCCGGCCAGAACAAGTCCACCCGCAGCGATAGAACGCATCATTTTTCTTCGTGAAATTTCTTTAGCCATTTCCGGCCTCCTCCCAAAGAGACCATCCTAACCCAAAAAGTATGAAGTTTGGAGTTTGAAGTTA
>JARRLM010000072.1:0-6767 GCA_037386985.1 Acidobacteriota bacterium
TTTTTATCGTCGTTTAAAAGACACACACATTCGGAATCTGTATCGGGTCGATACCGATAGTACTTTTCCAGCAGTTTTAAGCGGCTCACATAATCAAGCTTCCGGCTCGGGAGATCGTATTCCGTTGACGGCAAAAGGAAGAATTTGAAGAAGGGTTGTTTCCAAATCAACCGGGTCACAACGCCCTTTTGAAAATGCCCTTAATGATTCGGGATCCCGAATACCGAAAATAATTGCTCCCATAATAAAATGGAGCCGCCAAATCAATGTATCGCCGGACACATGAGGCAGGCAGCGATGCAGGGCTTCAATAAATGCAGCATGTGTCCGCTGTGTGAATTTAGCCGCTTTTTTATTGAATTTCCATCGCTCGAATGACAGGTTGGCCGTAAAATGAACGTGCAAAACATTTTCCCGAGGATCAACAGCGGCCTTCAGCCAGGGAAAAAGCCAGGCTTCCAACACATCTTCAACCGATGGTTTCTGTTTTTTAGCGGTAAGGGCCGACAGCATTTTCATTCGTTCCCTGGCCAGGGGTTGGGCATAGGAACGATACACTTCATTGAACAGTGCCTGTTTGCCTCCAAAGTAATAGCCGACCAGGGCGGAATTCACGCCTGCTCGGGCGGCGATATCGCGAACCGAAACCCCGCGAAATCCTTTTTCGGCAAACAGCACCTTGGCTGACTGTAGAAGTTTCTCTCTGGACAGGATTCCCTTTTTATTCAAGCTTTTTTTCGGGGCTGTCCTGGAACTGTTCTCCGGCTTCGATATCTTCATGGATAAGTCCGTCCTTGGCCATAAGCGGATTATTGTATTGAGAAAGAATCTTTGAGACGGATATCGCGCGAAGAGCTGCCTACCATAATCGAATATGTACCGGGATAGATCCGCCAGTCATGAATCTCCGTATCCCAGGTTGCAAGGCTGCTCGCGTCAAGTTCCATGGCTACCAGCCTGCCCTCGCCCGGCTTGAGCCGTATTTTCTCGAATCCCTTCAGCTGCTTGGGAGGCTCCTCTGCTTCCGCCGGGCTGCCCAGGTAAAGCTGAACTACTTCCGCTCCTTCGCGTGTTCCCGTATTTTTAATCCTTACATTTACAGTAACCCGGTTTCCATCCGAAGGCGACACCTGTAGATCACTGTACTGGAAAGAGGTGTAGGAGAGACCATGCCCGAATGGGAAGAGAGGCTCCTGGTTCCTGGCATCGTACCAGCGATAGCCTACCAGAACGCCTTCCGAATAATTGACTGTCATACCGTCGCCGGGATAATCCAGGAAAAACGTTCCCGGCCCCTGGTCCTCGTCTGCCGGGAAGGTCATAGCCAGTTTCCCGGAAAAATTAACGTCTCCGAAGAGCAAACGCGCAATCGAACTGCCGGCTTCCTGTCCCGGATAGAAGGCTTCCACCACGGCGGCGACTTCATCCAGCCACGGCATGGAAACCGGATTGGAGTTGTGTAAAACGACAATCGTGCGCGGATTTGCCTGTGCAACCGCGTGAATAATCCTGTTCTGGTCGCCCGGTAAAGCCAGTGCTATCTTGTCCTGCCCTTCGCCCATCTGCTCGGCAGCAAAGACAATGGCAATGTCGGACCGTTTTGCAGCTGCAACAGCATCGGCCAGCATCCCGGGATCCGGCGGCTGCCAGCCGAGAGTCAGTCCAGGCCCCAGGATTTTCGAGGAGTTGGAGTATTTAACCTCAACGGGAACCGGACGGCCTGCTCGCAATTCTATGGCGCCCTGCACCGTTTGCTCGAAATCCGCCCTCATCATGGTTGCTACAGGATGTGGTCCACATAAAGCTGGGCGGTACCGGATCCTGTGAGAGAAAAAAGATAGGAGCCCTCAACAGGCGGCTTCAGTGTGCCGGTCCATCGAGCGGACCATACAATGCGGGGCGGACGGGATGGAGGCGCCCCTGCGGCTGTTTTTGGCCGGCTTTTGCCTGCAGCCGTTTTTGAAGAGGGCTTGCTTTTTGGTGATGTCTGAGAAGGCCCCGCTCGGGAGGCGCCCTGCACTGAAAGGTCCTGCCTGGAATAGAAGTCGTCCGGCGGCTGCTGCACATCCCGGATTCCCGGTTCCAAATGAGTGAATACCGGAAGACCGGTCGCATCGTCGCTGCTGTAATAGCTCGCCTGCAGACCCTGCCCATCTCCCTGAGGCGGCTCGAGTACATTTTCAGGTACGGGCGGAAGCGGGCCGATACCGGCCGTACCCTGCGCATAGGTGATCCGGATCGAATCGCCCGCACGCTCTTGAATCGCATCAATAGGCACACTGACTCTGGTGGCATAGACATGCCCGCTGCCGTTGAGCCCCATGGTGACATCGGAACCCGCATCATCACCGATTACGGCGATGGAGCGGATTGCAGCCGGATCAATCGGCAGCACTCCATTCTCATTTTTAAGCAGGACCGCTCCCTCTTCCGCAACAGTGCGTGCAAGAATCTGATGCTCGATTGAGGAAACATCCGCTTCGGGACTGCCCTGTGCGGGTGAATCGTAGATCCCGATGCGAAAATAGGGGGTCAGGTTGTAATAGAGCATCCGGTCCAGGTCGGTGGCTGCAAGTTTTCCCTCCTCGATGAAATTTGCCACATCCCTACCACCCACACGGGTTACCCCGGCCAGGGCGCCTGTCAGCGCATCCCGCAGCGCAAAAGCGGCATCCGGCGCTATAAAGCCGTCGAAGCCCCAGGCGCGCAGGTAGCCGAGCAGTTCAGGGTGGTTGCACGCAAACTTGCCGTTCACCTGGTTGTAGGAGCACATGATGCCGCCTGTGCCTGCCTTCTGAACCGCAGCCTTGAAGGCCGGCAGGTAAATTTCCTGCAATGCCTTTTCGGAAATTCTGGCATCTATGCCGGCATTATCCGGCATGGTTCCGCATCGCGTGTTTTCCTGGTTGTTGGCGACATAATGCTTCAGAACCGTAAGAACTTTCTGCTCGTTGAGGGCCTGAATTTCGGCTACGGCAATCTCAGCCGTAAGATAGGGATCTTCGCTGAAGGTCTCTCCGTTTCTGCCCCAGTGCCAGGTGCGCATGATGTTGATCGTGGGACCGAGAATCGAGTTGGACCCCTTTCCCGTGAACTCTTCTCCCAATGCCCTGCCGTATTGTCGAGCCAGATCCCGATTCCAGGTAGAGGCCAGAGTCACCGCATTGGCAAAAGCTGTAACATTATTCCCCCGCGATCTTGGCGGGCCCGATCCCATGGTCGCGATACCGTTGGGCCCGTCCGATCCTCCGCCCGCAACCAGTTCCAGGCGCTCGTTCGCGCTGCGTCCCGTAATGCCGCCGAGTTCCGCCAGTTTTTCCTCCAGTGTCATACTTGCGATGACCTCAAGTGCTCGACACCCCGGAGCCTGGTCGGGATCCAGCCAGGGTTTTTCTCCCGGTCCGGGATTGCACGGACCTGGATCGATGCCCGGTACCTGCGCAACGCGGGTTGCTGTCTGCGAAAATGACGCACGGCCGGCGGATATCGCCGTCGACAACAGAAAAGCAATTATAAAAACAGTGTAACGCTGGTTCTTTCGGCAGCCCATCCTAATCCCTCCCATTTTCAAACGGTCTTGACAGAAGAAATGAAATCGAAGCACAATTCCGTATTTTTACACAATCGTTTAATAAATGCGTATAATAAATATTCCCTGGCTTTCTAAAGAAACATTGCCGAGCAACCCAATCCAACAAAGGAGTCCCAATGATCCATCATCCTTCTCGAAAATCTTTTATCATGTTCTTTGCGGCCATCATACTGCTGTCGGCGTCTGCGGGCGTTTTCGCCCAGGAGAAAAAGCCGAAAGCCCCTCGAAGACCTACGGTCAATTCTCCCGAAGTGCAGCAGGACGGACGAGTGGTTTTTCGGATCCTGGCGCCCGAGGCCGAAAGCGTCGGGCTTCAGGGCACAGACATTCCCGGAATGCCGCGGGGCGGACCGGAGTTCACAAAGGACGCAGACGGTGTGTGGCAGGCTACTGTAGGACCTGTTGAGCCCGGCGCCTACCGTTACATTTTTACGGTAGATGGGGCATCGGTTGTGGATCCGCGTAACACGTCCATAAGCGAATCCAACAACAACGTCTGGAGCCTGTTCTATATACCCGGTGCAGATTTCATGGAAATGAGGAACATTCCCCACGGAGCCGTGGCCGAGGTGCACTACTTCTCTAAATCCCTGAACAGGCATCGACGCATGCACATCTATACTCCGCCCGGTTACGAATTGGGTAATGAAAAATACCCGGTATTTTACCTGTTGCATGGAGCCGGGGACTGCGACGATTCATGGACGACGGTCGGCCGTGCAGGCCTCATCCTGGACAACCTGATCGCTTCGAAGAAGGCAAAACCGATGATTGTCGTCATGCCGGCCGGGCACACACCGCCAATGCCCGGACCTCCGGAAGGAGGGGATGATTCAAGGCCGCGGGATGCATTCTCCGAGGATTTCATAAACAACATCATGCCCTACGTGGAAGCCAATTATAGGACAATCCAGGAGGGCAGCAACCGGGCTATCGCGGGACTGTCCATGGGGGGAATGCAGACCCTGAACATCGCCTTTTCGGATTTGAACCAATTTTCCTATATCGGAGTTTTCAGTTCGGGCATATTCGGCATGGCGCCCCGGACGCCGGCCAAAAAAGAAGCACCGAAACCTTCCTCAAAGGCACCTTCGATGGATTGGGAACAGCAGAATCTTTCCGTTCTGGACGACACTGGCTTGAAGAAAGGCCTGAAACTGCTCTGGTTCGCTACAGGTTCGGAAGATTTTCTGGTGGAAACAACCCGAAACAGTGTGGAGATGCTCAAAAAGCATGACTTTTCTCCGGTCTACAAGGAATCAGGCGGCGGGCACACGTGGATCAACTGGCGAAACTATCTCAACGAGTTCGCTCCGCAATTGTTCCGTTAAAATTAAAAGGGAGGAATCCTCAATGAAGCCTAACAGACGTGAATTTTTTCGCACCCTGGGAACCGCTGCTGCCGGGCTCAGCGCCGGCTCTATTCTGATATCTTCCTCTTCCTGCAAATCAGCGGTCGAAAACGGGAATCAGCAGGATGAACAGGTACTTTTTATAGGAGACGACATCGCCGTTGCCGAAACAGCCAACGGAAAAGTGCGCGGGTACATCCTCAGGGATATTTATTATTTCCTGGGAATACCCTACGGCGCGGATACATCCGGCAAGAACCGCTTCATGCCGCCGCAGAAACCGCAGTCCTGGTCGGATGTCTACCCGGCTGTGTGGTGGGGGAATTCAGCCCCGCAAAATATGGAAAACCGCTATGCCAACCGCTATCAGTCGTTTGTGGATCACTGGAACTATGACGATGTCAGCGAGGACTGCCTGAGGATCAATGTTTTCACGCCGGGTTACGGCGACGGAGAAAAAAGACCGGTTCTGGTCTGGCTGCACGGTGGCGGATTCACCAACGGCAACGGAATCGAACAGGACGGCTACAACGGGGAGAATCTGAGCCGGTACGGTGACATCGTTTTCTGTTCCCTGAACCATCGCCTGGGTCCGCTGGGCTTTACCAACCTGGCCGGTGTGGACGGTGACAGGTTCGCCGCATCGGGCAACGTCGGCATGTTGGACATCGTTGCGGCTCTGGAATGGATCCGGGACAACATATCCAATTTCGGCGGAGATCCGTCAAACGTAACCATCATAGGGCAATCGGGCGGAGGCGCCAAAGTGTCCACACTGACTGCCATGCCCTCGGCAAAAGGTTTATTCCACAAAGCGGTGGTCTTGAGTGGAGCTTCCCTGCAGGCTGGTGAAAAGGAATATTCGGAGAAACTGGGTTCCTATGTATTAACCGCCGCCGGGCTGAAAAAGTCGGAGGTTGAGAAACTGCAGCAGATGCCCTGGAAGGAATATTACACTCTTGCTACGGACGCATCACGAAAACTTACCCA
This sequence comes from Acidobacteriota bacterium, assembly GCA_037386985.1. Taxonomy (GTDB): domain Bacteria; phylum Acidobacteriota; class UBA6911; order UBA6911; family UBA6911; genus UBA6911. Next base: position 5,935 of record JARRLM010000072.1, read on the forward strand.
GGAAACGCCTGACGCTCCCTCCGGTATGCGAAGGGGTTTCAGCCCGGTTGTTGACGGATTCTACCTGCCGCAGCATCCCTGCTATCCTCAAGCGGCCCCAACCGCAGCGGATATCCCTATGCTGATCTGTTCGACCTTCAATGAGATGTCGCCGAGCCGCGATGACGCTGCGCTTGAAAATATTTCCATGGAAGAGGTTGCCGAGAGAATCAAGGAACGCGCAGGTTTCAGTGCCGGATTGGGCGACAAAGCCGAAGAGGTCGTCGCCGCCTACGCAAAAGCTTTCCCTGATAAAAAACCGGTTGAGATCTGGTCCCTGATCAGCAGCAATCGACAGAGAACGGTGGCCCTTGCCGATGTGAAATCCGAACAGAACGCCCCGGTTTATGTCGCGTGGTTCGGCTGGCAGCCGCCTCTGTTCGACAACCGCCTGAGGGCCTTCCACTGCCTGGATATCTGCTTCTGGTTCTATAACACCGACCTGATGCTCAGTCACACGGGCGGCGGCGCACGCCCGAGGAAACTGTCTGAAAAGATGGCCGGTTCCCTGCTGCAGTTCATGAAAACGGGTGATCCAAATGGAGGAGGGCTTCCTCAGTGGCCGCAGTATTCCTCAGAGAACGGGGAAACGATGATCCTGGATGATGTATCGGAAGTGAAAAACGACCCCGACAGGGAGGCTCGGAAAGCGCTGCCTGCGTGACCTTTCTTCGATCGAATCCTGGTTGTGGCTCGGCGCGCCAGGCCTAGTTTTCGAAAATGAGAGCTTGCGAAAGAAGAGGTCCAGTCACTCTCCGGACTTGCGCACACACAATGCGCGCCCACTACTATTG
>JARRLM010000073.1:0-6753 GCA_037386985.1 Acidobacteriota bacterium
TGATGGAGTTGTTCGATGGCAAAAAAGGTTATAGGAATGATTAAACTGCAGGTAGCCGCGGGTAAGGCTACACCGGCTCCGCCGGTCGGATCCGCACTGGGCCCTCATGGTCTCAATATCATGGATTTTTGCAAAGCTTTCAATGCTAAGACGGAGAAACAGGAAGGGCTTATTATTCCGGTCGTTGTGACGGTGTATGCCGATCGCACCTATTCTTTCATTACAAAAACGCCACCTGCGGCGATTTTGCTAAAGAAGGCGGCCAATATCGCCAAAGGATCCGGAGAACCGAATAAATCAAAGGTCGGAAAAGTCACGATGAAGGACGTACGCGAGATTGCGCAGCTAAAAATGCCCGATCTCAACGCTTCCGATATTGAAGCTGCTGAAAAAATTATTCTAGGCACTGCCCGCAGTATGGGTGTGGAAGTTGAGGGGTAGGATCGTGTCCGGTTTCCAGTTGAAGCCGGTAATAAAAGAATGAGGTGTATGCAATGCCTAAGGCGGGAAAGAATTATAAAAAAGCTGTCGCTTCCCGGGAGGATAAACCCTACAGGCTCGATGAAGCCGTGCCTTTGTTGAAGAATATCGCCTTCGCCAAGTTCAATGAAACAGTTGAAATTTCCATGAAACTTGGAGTCAATCCGAAGCACGCCGACCAGATGGTTCGCGGTACTGTCGTTCTTCCCAATGGATTGGGTAAAAGCAAGAGCGTAGTCGTTATCGCTTCTGGCGAAAAGGTGAAGGAAGCACAGGATGCCGGTGCGGATGAAGTCGGTGGAGACGATATTGTAGAGCGGATAGCCGGCGGCTGGATGGATTTTGACGCCGTCGTCGCAACGCCCGATATGATGCGAAGTGTCGGTAAGTTAGGGAAGATACTTGGGCCTCGTGGTTTGATGCCGAATCCTAAAACCGGAACGGTTACATTTGAGGTGGCCACGGCTGTCAAGGAAATCAAAGCCGGTAAAGTTGAATTCCGTGTCGACAAGACCGGAATAATCCATGCACCATGCGGAAAAATACAGTTTGACGAGAAGAACTTATTTGAGAATGTCCAGGCTCTGATCGATGCCGTTGTAAGAGCAAAACCGGCCAGCAGCAAGGGGAAATATATACGGAGCATTTACCTCTCTTCTACGATGAGTCCTGGAATCAAGGTGGATGAAAACTCGATCGATATCCGTAACTGATTTCTGGACATTTCCCTGCATGCATCGGGAAGAAGTACTCATTTATCAGGAATCCTTTGAATAACCGGGCTGATGGCCCTTAAGGTTGTTTCTCATGAATAGAGCAGAAAAGCAACAAACAGTAGATACACTGAACGAAAAGTTTCGATCCATACAAAGCGCCTTCCTCATTGATTATCGCGGAGTGAAGGTCGTCGAGGCGACAGAACTGCGTCGAAAGATACGGGAAATAGACGGATGTTATGTCGTTGTCAAAAATACCCTGGCAATGTTGGCAGCCAAGGAAACCGGTCTGGAGCAGCTTGAGCAACATTTTCAGGGTCCCACCGCCGTGGCATACCATCCTACAGATGTCGTCGGGCTGGCCAAGGTTTTGAACGAAATCAATAAAACGAATCCCAACTTTCAGTTTAAGGCGGCACTGGTTGAGGGCAAAGTTGTTCCTACAAGTGAAATACGGGCGCTGGCATCCATGCCTTCGCGGGAGGTTCTTTTAAGCAAATTAGCCTTCATCTTAAAGGCGCCTTTGCAGAAACTCGGTATGGTTTTGAAAGCCCCGGTAAGAGATTTGAACCTGGTTTTGAAACAGGTTCAAAAATAGGGAGCTCGATCAAGTTCAGCAATTTTCTATACCTATCTTATAGGAGTTTGAGATGGCAATTTCAAAGAACGAAGTATTAGAATGGATCGACCAGGCTACGATGCTGGATATCAATGATCTGGTAAAAAGCCTGGAAGACAAGTATGGCATCAGCGCTGCAGCCGCAATGCCCGTTGCAACCGGTGCGGTGGCGACCGGCGGCGAAGCAGCCCCTGCGGCTGAAGAAAAGACGGAATTTGATGTTATTCTCAGCGCGGTCGGCGAGAAGAAAATCAACGTAATCAAGGCTGTTCGTGAAGTGACCAGTCTGGGATTGAAGGAAGCAAAGGATCTGGTTGAAGGCGCACCGAAGCCGATAAAAGAAGGCGTTGCCAAGGAAGAGGCCGAAACAATCAAGAAGAAATTCGAAGAGGCCGGTGCAACTGTTGAGATCAAGTAAGGTATTTTCTACATCCGCGTCCTGCGAGCAGAATCAGGATTTTTCTGGCGACTCTGCTCGCTTAACCTCAGTTCCGATATTGAGACTCATGAAAAAGTCGGGCCCTTTAGATCACAGCGAGTTATCACGTGAATGCCCAACTTCGCTGAAGTTGAAGGCACTATCGGCAAATTGTCGGGGAGTTAAGGGTAAGGCATTTTATGTATCACAGAACTTCGGAATTGAGGCTTCATCTAACTCCGGTGTTTTCGTCTGTTGACTGTAACAGGCTTTAACGGTCAGGCACCCCCAAGTATGAGGTCACAGTGCACAGGCCTTCAGATGAGGGGAAACAGAAAGAAAAACGCATGCGCTCTCAGGCAGGGAAGGGTGAAGGTGCGCCTTCTGTCGTGTATCGTCTGAGGACTGCTCCTGCCAATATGCACGTCGAAACCTAATAGAGCAATTCGAGGTAAAATTTTCAATGACCAATATCAGCACTTCGAATGTGTACCGGGATCGCATGGATTTTGCAAAAATCCATACCAGTATTCCCATTCCTAACTTAATCGAAGTTCAGAGAAAGTCGTACCACCGTTTTTTACAGATGGATATTCCATCATCGGAGCGGGAAGATGTCGGGCTTCAAGCTGTCTTCAACTCGGTTTTTCCGATAAACGATTTTCGAGGCACATCCTCCCTGGAATTCGTGGAATATTCTATCGGAAACTGGCAGTGCAAGTGCGGGAACCTGAAGGGCCTGGACTACCTGCGCGCTGCATGTGCGGAATGCGGTAAAGCGATTATAAACAGCCCATATAATCCTGAAGGGGAAAGCTGTCGTCATTGTGGCGCCAGGAACGAGATTGAGAACCCTCGGTGTGAATATTGCGGCAGTACGGTTGAGCTGAATGTGAAGTACAGCGTAGAGGAATGCCAGGAAAGGGGAATGACCTTTGCGGTCCCCCTGAAGGTAACGGTACGTCTCGTTGTATGGGATAAGGACGACGAAACCGAAGGCAAAAGCATTCGGGATATCAAAGAACAGGAGGTTTACTTCGGCGATATACCGCTTATGACGGAAAACGGTACGTTTATAGTAAACGGAACTGAGCGGGTCATCGTCAGTCAGTTGCACCGTTCCCCGGGTGTATTCTTTGAATCCAATTTAGGGCGTACTTTTATCCTTGCGAAAATAATTCCATACCGCGGATCCTGGGTTGAATTTGAATTCGACCAGAAAAATATCCTCTACGTTCGGATTGATCGCAAGAGAAAGTTTCTCGCTTCCACTTTCCTCCGCGCACTTGGACTCAGCAGTGACGTGGATATCCTGAGGGCCTTTTATAATCCGGTCACCATTCGCTGGGAAGACAAAACCCTTTACCGGAGCCTGGGCAGGGATCTGATTGGAACAAAGGCGAACGAAGACATCAAACATCCAAAAGGCAAAAGCATTCTCTGCCCGAAGGGAAAGAAGATCGTCGAGGGGTTGTATAAACAGCTCGTAAAGGCGGGCGTAAAAGAAACAAAAATTGATATTGAAGCGCTTGAGGGCGCTCTGTCCATCGATGAGGTCATTAATCACGAAACCGGTGAAATACTGGTCGAGTCCAATTCTGTAGTCTCTTCCGGGACGATTTCGGCGTTAAGCGAATCGAATATCAGTTCTCTGGAAGTGTTTTATCCGGAGGGTGAGGACACCGGATCCATACTCTCGCAGACTCTCAATAAGGACCATATCAAATCCCAGGCGGATGCGTTGATTGAGATATATCGCAAGCAGCGGCCGGGAGATCCTCCGACTCTGGAGACGGCAACGGCTCTCTTCGAGGGCATGTTTTACGATCCACGGAAATACGATTTTTCAAAAGTCGGAAGATTGAAGTTCAACATCAAGCTTGGGTTGAATACTCCGCTGGAGCATCGTACTTTAACTCCGGATGATTTTTATGCGGTCATCAGGTATGCGCTCAAACTGGCAAAAGGAATCGGGACGGTGGACGACATCGATCACCTTGGAAACCGCAGGGTGCGGGCTGTGGGAGAATTGCTTGAAAACCAGTTCCGTATCGGTTTGGTTCGTATGGAACGGGCAATCAAAGAAAAAATGTCGGTGCATCAGGAAATGACGACGGCCATGCCGCACGATCTGATCAACGCCAAACCGGTCATGGCCTCCATCCGGGAATTTTTCGGCAGCAGCCAGCTGTCCCAGTTTATGGATCAGACCAATCCTCTTTCGGAGATCACGCATAAGCGGCGGCTTTCGGCATTGGGACCGGGCGGTCTGAGTCGCGAGCGTGCCGGATTTGAAGTTCGAGATGTCCATCCCACGCATTATGGCCGTATCTGCCCCATTGAAACTCCTGAAGGGCCGAATATCGGGTTGATTTCTTCACTGAGCTGCTATGCGCGCATTAACGATTACGGCTTTATCGAATCTCCGTATCGAAAAGTACATTCCGGGCGGGTTATGGAATTCGTTCATGTCGTCCATCCTGGAGATACTCATTTTAAAGTAGGCGAGCAGGTTGAAAGAGACGTTATTGAAAAAGAAAACCGTCGTTGCGAAACTGCGGGGAAACGCCCAGCCCAGTACGAACACTTCTCCTTTTACCAGACCGCATGGGAAGCTGAAGAATACACCATAGCTCAGGCGAACGTGGAGCTGGATGAACGCGGAGAGATGTTGCAGGAACGCGTGAATGCGCGAAAAGCAGGCAACTTCGTACTGGTTCCGCGGGAAGACGTGCAATACATCGACGTTTCTCCCAAACAGCTGGTAAGTGTCGCGGCCAGCTTGATTCCCTTTCTGGAGCATGACGATGCCAACCGCGCTCTTATGGGATCGAATATGCAGCGCCAGGCTGTTCCTCTGCTTCGGGCTGAAGCACCCCTGATCGGTACCGGCATGGAATATCTTACGGCAAAGGACTCCGGCGCTGTTGTAACCTGCAAACGCTCCGGTATTGTCGACAGTGTCGACGCCACTCGTATCATTGTTCGTGTTGAAGGTGAGAGCGGAAACGGTAGATCCGCTAGAAGGGATGCGGGAGTCGATATTTATACTCTGACCAAATTCAAGCGCTCCAACCAGAATACGTGCATCAACCAGATGCCGCTTATTCGCAAGGGAGACACCGTGATCCGGGGGCAGGTTCTCGCCGACGGTCCCTGTACCGATAAAGGCGAGCTCGCTCTGGGGAGAAACGTACTGGTCGCTTTCATGCCCTGGCGAGGCTACAACTTTGAGGATGCGATTCTCGTCAGCGAAAAGCTGGTCAAAGAAGACAACTACACGTCGATACACATTGAGGAACTGGAAATCGAAGCCCGTGATACAAAACTCGGACCTGAGGAGATCACGCGGGATATTCCGAATGTCAGTGACTCCAGTCTGCGCGATCTTGATGAGAGTGGCATTATCCGCATCGGAGCAAAGGTCCGTCCCGGTGATGTTCTTGTCGGAAAGGTAACACCTAAAGGGGAAACCCAGCTTTCACCCGAAGAAAAACTTCTCCGCGCCATTTTTGGTGAAAAAGCCGGGGAGGTCCGTGATGCCTCGCTGGTGACTCCTCCCGGTATCGAAGGAACCATTGTTGACGTGAAGATTTTTTCTCGCAAAGGTGTGCCTAAGGATGAACGCGCAAAAGCCATTGAAAGCGAACAGGTAGAAAAAATGGAGAAGGATCTCAATGACGAGATTCGTATCATCAAAGAGGAACGGAATAAAAGCCTGATCGATATCTTCAGTGGTGAAATCCTTCTCGACGACATTGCGAACCGGACCGGCGAGATAGTGCTGAAGAAAAAAACAAAGCTTACACGGACCATTCTTCAGGATCTCAATTCTTCTGAATTGAACAAAATTAAGAATGATTTTAAGTCTGAAAAAGAGGGAAAGGTCTTTGAGAGTATTAGGAACCTCGAGGAAAAGACCGAAAAACAGATTCAGATCCTGAAGAACCTGCACGAAGAGCAACTGGGCAAGCTTCGTCGGGGAGATGAACTCCCTCCGGGAGTTATTAAGATGGTCAAAGTCTATGTGGCCATGAAAAGAAAACTATCGGTTGGAGATAAGATGGCCGGACGCCACGGGAATAAGGGCGTTATCGCCCGTATTCTGCCGGAGGAGGATATGCCGTATCTGCCGGACGGTACTGCGGTTGAAATCGTTCTCAATCCACTCGGAGTGCCATCTCGAATGAACGTCGGACAGATCCTTGAAACGCATCTGGGTTGGGCCGCGAGGGCGTTGGGCCTGCATTATGCCACGCCGGTCTTTGACGGAGCCTCGGAGTCGGAAATCAAGGAGATGCTCAAGAGGGCGGGATTGCCTGAGAGCGGTAAGATCGACCTGTACGACGGAATGTCCGGGGAGAAGTTCGATCAGACCGTCACAGTCGGATACATTTATATTCTCAAACTTTCGCACCTTGTCGACGACAAGATCCATGCGCGCAGCATTGGACCGTATTCGCTTATTACGCAGCAGCCGCTTGGCGGCAAAGCCCAGTTCGGAGGCCAGAGATTCGGAG
>JARRLM010000074.1:0-8435 GCA_037386985.1 Acidobacteriota bacterium
GTTCTGCTTCCCGATCGGGTCGCCCGCGGCACATTCCGAGGCACCGCACATCATTTCATCAGCTGTGATGGATCCCAAATAACGTACAACCTGATCCGGTCCTATTCCGTAAATAAAACGTCCCAGATTTGCATCCGGTGTGGAATCAGCGCCGAAACCGTTTGGAGCGGTGAGATCTCCTGGTATATTTCCGTCAGTGCTGTCGGCATAGGTGTATCCGCTGAACTTGGCTGGTGTACCACCGAAACGATCATCCAGATATCCTTTGGTTGCCAGTGTTGCTATATCCGTATAGGTCTGGTTGTTGATAGCCGCATAGGACATCTGGGAAGATCCGATGGTACGGCAACCCTGGATGGCTCCCGATTCATTGGCAGCCATTCTGGCCTGTAACATGCTTGGAACTGCGATTGCCGCGATAATGGCGATGATCGCCACAACAATTAAAAGCTCAATCAATGAAAATCCCTGTTCCTGTTTCATCGAGTTTGTCTCCTCTCTTATTTGACTTCGGTTTAATTGCATACCCGCGGGATATATCTGCAATATGTGTGCCAAAAAATGCGAAAAATATTAAAAATGAGATAAAGTGTTTTCTTGCAAAGGTTGGCAGGACTCGGGGTTTGCCTGAACATATTCCAGTTTTTAGGAAGTGTCAAAATTGTGTCGGTTTTCAGCATTTTATGTGACGAAAAACCGCACTCCTGGATGTCATTTTCTCCTTTTCAATAGCAACCGGTGAGTAGTTGCTAAAAAATAGTTTGAAGTTCTGAGTTCTGGGTTTGGAGTTCATAGTTAACAGTTGATGGTTGATGGTGTGAAGCTGATTGCGGGACGGGGCTGTTTTTGCTGCATTTCTTGGTTACAGACTTTTAAATCCATCGGGAGATGGACCCCTAACATTGTACTCAGAACTTCGAACTCAGAACTCAGAACTTAGAACTTAGAACTCAGAACTTTAAACTAAGTTTTTATTTGCAGGGACTGGATCTTGTGTCGCAGGGATCCTTTTGTGAGCATAAGTCTTCGAGCTGTAAGAGTTTGATTCCCATCGGACTGCTGCAAAGCTTGTCCTATCAAACTGGTTTCAACTTCGCTCAGAAAATTTTCCAGATCGAAAGGGCCTTCAGGAAGGGAAAAGATTTCGCGTTCCAAAGGACTGGTTCGTTTGTGAACAGTGTCGGGAAGGCGCTCAGGCTGAATGGCCTGAGTCGTTTCCAGTGCCACCGCACGTTCAATCGTGTTTTCCAGCTGTCGGACGTTGCCGGGCCAATCGTACGATTCCAGAATCTGCAGTGCTTCGGGTGAAATACCGCTAATGCTTTTACCCGCCTTTTCAGCGTAATGGCGTAAAAAATAGAAAGCAAGCAATCGGATATCCTCGGCCCGTTCCCTCAAAGCAGGCATGTGGATGTTTATTACGGCAATCCTGTAATAGAGATCCTCGCGGAATAAGCAATCTGCAATCCTGGTCTGTAGATCCTGGTTTGTTGCGGCGATAACGCGGACGTCCACGGATATTTCTTCATTTCCACCCAGGGGACGGAAGCTGCGTTCCTGAAGAACGCGCAGGAGTTTTACCTGCATGGCCGGTGTCATGTCGCCGATCTCGTCAAGAAAGATGGAGCCGCCGCCGGCCGCTTCGAAAAGGCCCTTTTTATTGGTAGTAGCTCCTGTGAAAGCCCCCTTCATATATCCAAAGAGTTCGCTTTCAAGTAAAGTCTCGGGGAATGCGCTGCAATTGATGGACACAAAAGGCTTTTCTCTTCGGTGGGAGGCTTCATGCACGGCGCGGGCAACCAGCGCCTGTCCGGTTCCGCTTTCTCCAGTTATCCGGGTGGTGCTGTCTCCCATAGCGACAGTGCCAATGGTCCGGTAGACTGTCTCATCGGGTGTGATTGCCGGTTTAACCTTCCTGGTATTCCTGGTCTCCAGTGCCTGGTGAACAATGGAACGCAACTCTTCCATCCCAAACGGTTTTGTGACGTAGTCATAGGCCCCATGCTGCAGGGCTTCAATAGCTGTTTCTGTGCTGGCAAAGGCCGTGATCATAATGAAGGGGGTGTTCGGGGCGAACTGTTTGGCTTCGCTCAAGAGATCCACTCCCGAAAGATCCGGCATCATGATATCTGAAACAACGACATCTATTTCCTGCTTGCGCAATATTTTGAGGGCGTCTTTCCCGGATCCCGATTTGAACACGTCCATTCCATCATCCTGGAAGGCTATTTCAAGGATTTCTGTTATGTTCGGCTCATCATCGACCACAAGAATTTTCGGCATGAAACATTCTCCATTTGCTGCTTTTAGTGAATTCCTGCTCCCGCGCTATTTGAGGTTGTATACAGTTCTTCAGGGGGGAAACTGAGACTGACCCTGGTCCCTTTCCCCTTTTCACTCTTGAAAGAAACCTTGCCCCGGTGGTCCTCCATGATTTGAAAGATAATCGAAAGTCCCAGACCGAGTCCTTCCTTGAACTCCGAATTAAACGGTTGGAAAAGCTTTTCCTGTTCTTCGGTATTCATGCCGACTCCGTTATCTTCAAACTCTATCAAACCCCAACCTTCAAGGTTTTTCCGAGCTTCGATTTTCAGATTCCCGCCATTGGGCATTGCGCGAATGGCATTCTGTGCCACATTCCAGAAAACCTGGTTCAGCTGATCGGTACTTCCCTGAATGCGTATCATCTGTTCTTCGATGCTCAGGTCGACGGTATGTTTATCTCGAATTTCCGGACTGTTTTGAAGCAGGGTCACAGAATCCTTCAGTATAGGGACCAGGTCTATGGAGTGTTTTGCGCATTTCCTGGGTCGGGCAAAGCTCAGAAAATCTTCAACAAATGTATTAAGCCGATCGCTTTCCCGGATAAGAATGTTGAGAAGTCTTTCATCGACCTTGGGCAGGGTTGAATGCGACCGTAGAATTTCTACCGATCCCTGCATAGCTGCCAGAGGATTTCTGATCTCATGTGCAATACCTGCTGCCATTCTTCCTATAGCCGCCATCCTGTCCTTCAACCTTACTTCCTCTTCCAAGCGGATGATTTCCGTCAGGTCCTGAAACGACAGGATAAAGCCAAGCAACTCGTGCTTTTGATCAATAAGGGGAGAAACGCTGAAGCCCAGATAGCGTTTCCCTCCTCCCGGCAGTGAGATCCATGCCTCATGTCGCATAGGCTTTGCGCTCAAGAGCAAATCCTCGCCCACAATTCGCTTCCAGATATCCTCCCCAAGTACAAGTTCGATCGATTCATCGATAACTTCACTTGAATGTCTTTCCATCAGTTCTTCTGCAGCGGTATTGAATACGGCAATGCGGCCCTCGAGGTCTGTCGTGATCAGTCCGCTCCGGATACTGCTGACAATGTGTTCGTTGAGCTTCTGCAACTGTGTAAGGGAATCAATCTTTTCCTTGAGCTGATATTCCACTACCTGGAGGCGCTTGTACAGGTAAGTGCCCAGGAATGCGACGGCCCAAAAGCCCAGTGCGTGGATGGCAATACGAAAAGTCACCTGGCTCGGATCGATGGAAGAGGGGGCGAGTGCAGCAACATGTATACGATCAACCGTAATGGCTCCGGCATATAAAATCGTGCTGAGTGCGGCTCCAACCATTCCTCCATTTCTGCCAAGAGTCAGGCTGCAGTAAATGATGATCAGGAGGTAGAACGATACAAAGGGGCTTTCAATCCCACGAGAGTTTATTACCAGGACGGTTGCCAGAAGAAGATCCGTACCTATCTGAAGGAACAGCAGTACCTGTTTATTGCAGCCGAACCGCCTCATCATCAGGAACAGGAAGGTCAGGGCCAGGGCCAGAATATTGGAAAACAGCAGGAAGGGAAGAGGACCCAGTAATTCGGGGAGCAGCCCGAGACGATCGGCCAGATTGAGTCCGAGCAGGAGCACCAGAGCCCTACCTACTATTATTTCGAGCAGGTATTTCCGGCGCACGATAGGTTGGTCGGGAAAGTGTGTGTTATAAAAAGACCCCATAACGGGAACTCTTGAAAGGTTTAAGAACCGGTATCGCTTTAAAAGGTAAAATTCTTATTTTTCTATAACCTTGATGAAAAAGGCTTGGGCACCCGGAAGGGTGCCCAGTTTTTATCGGTCTCTGTCGAGATTATTACATTCAAACTTTGTAAAAACGGCCGTTGTTCGTATCAACTCGACAAAACCTGAATCAGTTTGAATAGTGGCAGATACATTGCAATTACGATTCCTCCGACAATGACTCCCAGGAAAACCATCAGGACCGGTTCAAGTATAGTCAGGAGGTTCGCCACGACGACATCGACTTCCTCTTCATAAAAATCAGCTACTTTAACCAGCATGGTATCCATCTCACCCGTGGATTCTCCAACGGCAACCATCTGGGTTACCATCGGCGGGAAAAATCCCGATTGGCGCATCGGATCCGCCATAGTTCCTCCCTCTTCGATGCGCTGGCGCAGAGAACGAATCGTATCCTCGAGAATTGCGTTTCCGGAGGTTTTGGCGGTGATGTCTAATCCTTCCAGGATGGGAACGCCGCTTGTCAATAAGGTAGCCAGTGTGCGGGTGAATCTGGCTACTCCGATCTTGCGCAGTATGTCCCCAAGGATAGGACATTTCAGTAGCAAACCGTCTACAATATGCCTTCCTTTATCCGTTTTATAAAATTTCAGGAATGCGAATACCCCTGCTGCTATAAGCACGATGGAATAGATCGCGAATCGTTCCACTATTTCTGAAACTGCGATCACGAAACGGGTGAGCAGGGGGAGCGCCACGTCAAAGCCTTCAAAGAGGGATCGGAAAACCGGAACTACCTTCCATAAAATTACGATAACGACTCCAACCGCTACCGTGAGAATTACAGACGGGTAAATCATCGCAGACCGTACGGCACTTTTAAGCTTTACGATCTTTTCGATAAATACGCTCAGGCGCTGCAGGATGGTGTCTAAAATACCGCCTGTTTCGCCGGCCGCCACCATATTCGTATACAGACTGTCGAATACTTTTGGATGGCGCGCCAGTGCGGCCGAAAGCGTGGAGCCGCTTTCGACATCCGAACGGACCTGATTCAGGATAGTCTTGAAGGCTTCATTCGGGTGTTTTTGAGCAATAGCATCCAGCCCCTGAACCAGCGGCATGCCGGCATTCAGCATGACTGAGAACTGCCGCGTAAATACCGCAATTTCCTTCTGCTTGACTTGCTTTCGGATATGAAATGAAAGCTTGGGGCTTGATTTCTCCCTAATAGTGGAGGGTGCGATCTGTTCACGGCGCAGTACTGCAGCCAACGCCTGTGCGCTGTTTGAAAATCGCTCTCCGGTAATGATTTCATTGGTACTGATGTTTCGCCCACGAAAGGTATAGACTGGCATAAGAATTTCCTTATTAATCAGCGACGTGCGCCACCCGCAAGCTCCGGTCGTGGCAAGCGTTGGGCGGCGGATTTAAAATTCAGGCCGATTCCTCTCTGGATAAGATCCAGCAATTCTTCGGAATTGGACGATTTTATTAGAGCGTCTTCCTTTGAAATCTGATTGGTCAGGACCAGGTGAGACAGAGACTGGTAGAAAGTCTGCATGCCGAATTTGTCCTGTCCTGTCTGCATCTGACTGTAGACCTGATGAATCTTGTCTTCACGAATCAGGTTGCGGACCGCTGCAGTGGGCACCAGTATTTCCATAGCCATACAGCGTCCGGACCCGTTGGATCTGGGAATTAGAGACTGGCACAGGATTCCTTCAAGAACCATACTCAGCTGGGCACGTATCTGCGACTGTTGGGTGGAAGGAAATACGTCTATGATTCGGTTGATTGTAGTTGCAGCGCTGTTGGTATGAAGCGTGGCAAATGTCAGGTGGCCTGTTTCTGCGATGCGCAGTGCAGACTCTACAGTTTCAAGGTCACGCATTTCTCCGATAAGCACCACATCAGGATCTTCACGCAGTGAAACTCTGAGCGCATCCGCGAAGGAATGTGTATCAGCGCTGATTTCTCTCTGATTGACGATACAATTTTTATGGGAGTGTATGAATTCAATCGGATCTTCAATTGTCAAAATATGTTCGTGACGTTCCTGATTGATCTTATCTATCATTGCCGCCAGAGTCGTGGATTTCCCGCTTCCGGTCGGCCCCGTTACCAGGATAAGCCCCCTGGGTTTTTCGCAAAGTTTTTCTACGATTGGCGGCAGGTTGAGGCTTTCAAATCCCTTAATCTCGAACGGAATCAGGCGAAACACTGCTCCCACGGAGCCTCGCTGGGTAAATACGTTGGCACGAAACCTGCAGAGGTCCTTAATACCGAAAGAAAAATCGATTTCCCACTTTTCTTCAAATAGATGTTTCTGGCTGTCCGTCATCACGCTATAGGCGAGTCTTTTGGTATCGGCGGCGGTCAGGGGAGTGTCGTCGATAGAACACAATTGGCCGTCTACGCGTATCTGAGGCGGCGTTCCTGTCGTTACATGAAGATCGGACGCTCCGGCATGAATAGTTTTTTGAAGCATTTCGGGTAATGTGCTCATTCATCGTCTCCCTGCGGGATGCTTTGGTTCGAAACCTTTGGGAAATTACCGACTAGTTCACTATCGTTTCCCTCAGGACTTCATCGATAGTTGTAGCCCCGGCTTTAATTTTTTCCAATCCGCTCTGGCGCAACGTTAACATCCCTTCTTCTATAGCTTTGTGCCTGATTTCCTGTGCCGATGAACCTACAAGTATCAACTCCTGGATATTTTCACTGATTTCCATTACTTCATACATGCCAATTCGGCCTTTATAGCCGGTTCCATTACAAGTCTTGCAACCCTCTCCTTTGAAAGTCTGAATATTTTTCGCATCCTCCCGCGAGAATCCTGCCTTGGTAAGAGCCTGCAACGGCGTATCGATTTCGGTCTTGCATGAGGGACATATTTTACGGATTAACCGTTGTGCACAGATCAGGTGAACGGACGTGGCAACCAGGAAGGGTTCGATGCCCATGTTCAACATACGCGAAATGGTAGAAGGGGCGTCGTTGGTATGGATGCTGGACAATACCAAATGTCCGGTAAGAGCTGCTTTTATAGCAATTTCCGTTGTTTCGAAATCGCGGATTTCGCCAACCAGAATAATATTGGGATCCTGCCTCAGGAAGGAACGGAGCGCCGAAGCGAAGGTCAGGCCTATCTGTTCTCGAATCTGTACTTGATTGATACCGCGGAAATTATATTCAACCGGATCCTCCGCCGTCATAATATTGGTCTCTGATGTGTTCAGCCGGTTCAGCGCAGAATAGAGGGTTGACGTCTTCCCGCTTCCGGTCGGCCCCGTAACCAGTACCATACCGTACGGTTTTAAAATAGCATCCTCGATTTTTTTCAAAGATTCCTCTTCAAATCCCAGTTTGCTCATATCCAGGGGCAGAGTGTCCTTATCCAGGATTCGCAGTACAATCTTTTCTCCGAACAGCGTGGGGAGCGAGGATACGCGGTAATCGATTTCCTTCTTTTTCCCATTAAAGGTGGTTCGGATTTTTATTCTTCCATCCTGGGGAAGCCGTTTCTCCGAAATATCCAGCTTTGCCATTATTTTGACACGCGAAATGATGGCATCCTTGAGTCTGAGTGGGGGAGTCATCATGTGGTAAAGAATCCCGTCGATCCGGAAGCGTACTCTGAATTCCTTTTCATACGGTTCAATATGGATGTCACTGGCGCCCTTTCTCAGGGAGTCGGACAGTATCAGGTTCACGAGCCTGATAATGGGCGCCTCTTCGCTTGAGCGCTGGAGTTCGTCGAGTGATACTTCGTCTTCTTCGACTGCTGTGTCCAGGTCGAGCTCGACGGCATCTTTGTCTGCATCGGAAATCTGGTCGTAGACTTTTTTCAGTTCTATTGAATGTTGAGTACCGTAATACTTTTCGATAGCTTCGAAGATGGCGCTTTCACTTGCTAAGACCGGTTCTACATTGAATCCTGTCATAAACTTGATGTCGTCCATGACAAAGACATTTGTAGGATCTGAAGTGGCAATAGTCAGCGTGCTGCCAACCCGGCTCAAGGGAATTATCATGTATTTTTGAGCAACATCCGATGGAATGAGCTTTATGGCCGCATCGTTTATTTCAAAAAAGGAGAGGTTGATTGAAGGAACACCGTATTTCTTGCTTAGAATCGAAGTGACATCGTCATCCTGTACAAATCCTAGATTTATCAGGACGGAATCCAGCCGGCCGCCATGCTTTTGTTGATGCTCGCGTGCGGTTTCGAGCTGATCCGCTGTTATGACATTTTCCTGTATTAGTAGCTCGCCTATCTGAGATAACATTATTTATTTAACCCTGTTCGAGAGAATATCGATTGCGGTTGTGACACACAGCAAAACGCTGATCCAGCCGTTTATGGTGAAAAAAGCTGTATTTGCCCGGCTGAGGTCTTCAGGCCGAACCAGGCTG
>JARRLM010000075.1:0-8165 GCA_037386985.1 Acidobacteriota bacterium
CCTCAGCTTCCGCAGAGCCGGTGGCCCAGCAGATTGCATCCTGTTTTATCTGTTGCGCCATCATTTCCCGTTTCCGTTGGTTGACGATTTTTTTGGAATCATTCAGACCCGGCAGCCTGTAGTTTTGTGGCAGGATTACGGCTGCAGCTACGACAGGTCCTGCAAGCGGCGCTACGCCTGCTTCATCCACACCGGCAATCAGTTGGTATCCCTGGTGGTAGAGGTCCAATTCAAATCCAAGCAGGTTTTTAAGTCGCTGTTCTTCGTTAAGATCCAGGAGTCTGCGTTTTCGGATCCGGTCTGCGAGTTGACGTGCCGCTTTACGGGGATCTTTTTCGAGTGCACGCAGAATTTCTTCGGGAACATTCGGTTCCAGTTCGAGCAGAAAGGTTTTCAGTTTGTGGACGGATTCTGACTTTAGATTATTTACATCCATTTGCAGGGCCTGATTTCCGATATTGTTAAGTCTCAAATTATCTTAAGATCATTTCCGGCACTACCGGTATTTTGCTCAGGTTGAAAAACAGCCCTTAATGTATATAAGAAAAAAGATATTCGATTATCCCGTGCCTCAGACGGTAGCAATCAGACGTGCGGAAGCCCCGCATTGTGTTTTCCAGAACCCGAGGTTGGAGCCTGGGGCACGATCGCAGGCTGGAACCGCTCCTTTCATACCCGAGATTGTATTCATCCATAATCCTGAATACGCAACTGTCTTCAGGCATCTGAGGCTGATCTATGAGCATAGTGAACAGGATGGTTCCTTGCTTGCAGTAGCGATTCAAATGATTTATGAATCCCGGTAGCGCGGCCACTTCCATATAATTCATAAGATCCCACGCCAGGATAATGTCAAAATACCGGCCGGCCGGCAAATCAAGTATTCTGTGCCATTCCGATTCCGGGAATTCCAGATCTTCTTCGAGCGGCGGGAGCGGCAAACTTGCTCGAAAGTCAGCCACAAAAATAGAATTGCTGAGACGAGACCAGAATTCGATATTACAACCGCGAGCGGGACCCAGTTCCAGGAGATCCAGGGTGGTCATGTCCTGGAAACGTTGACACAATGACCGGAGTCCGGGGGATGAATGAACATAAATTTCACTGTCAGGTTTCATGGCCATCCAGGCAGTTGATCAGAGTATTTCGTCGTCCGTATCGTCTGATACAATCAGCGGAGTTGAAGGTGACGCTTTTTCCTTCGTGCTCATATCGATATTGCATTTGAAGTTGCATCCGTCCTCCAATACAACTCTGGGCGATACGATATTCCCGTGAACTGTGCCGGTTTGGCGAATAATCAATTGTTCCGTAGCAAACAGGTTCCCTTCATGGTTTCCATCGATGGCTATTGTTTTGCCGTGGATATCGGCTTTAATTCTCCCATTTTGTCCGATAGTTACATTGTGGTTGTGAAAAGCAATTTCCCCCTCAATTTCACCTTCGATCAGCAGATTTTCATCTCCCGATATATCGCCCTTGATGGATATCGAAGAACCTATTACTGACCTGTCCCCGGATTGAGGATTGGGTTCCTGGGCGGGGAAATATCCCGTCGACTGGGAATCGGATGATGAGGATTGTGAAGGTGTGTCGGATTCCGATTTTTTCCACATAAATGAGTCTCCTTTTTTGTGGCGTATTTTAACAGTTTACGCTGGGATTATATTCATTTTATGATACTTCTAATTTTCACTATCCGGATTATGTGTATCGGATGCTGTATTGTTTGTGTGTTGCATTGAAAGATCAAACGGTTTGCTCTTCTCTCCGAAATAGACACTGACATGCGGGAACGGTATTTCGATGCCCCTGGCGTCAAAAGTGTTCTTGATGCGGCGCCGGAGTTCCCGTCCCACCAGCCATTGTTTCAAGGGCAGAGTTTTAATTCGAATTTTTATCGTAACCTGTGAGTCGGCAAACTCGTCCACACCGAGAATTTCCAGCGGCTCCATCAGAAGGTTGCTGAAAGCGGGGTCCTGGTAGAGTTCCTCGCCGATGGCTTTCAATACATCCATGACATCATCAACTCTTTCCTTGTAGGCGACGCCCACATTAATGACAGCGTAAGAATACTCCTTGGTCAGATTAGCCACTCTATTAATCTCGCCGTTGGGGAAAATATGAACCGTTCCCTGGAGGTCCCGTAATATAGTTGTACGAAGTTTAATAGCTTCCACGACTCCTCCGATGCCGTTGATCTGTGCAACGTCCCCGACCCGGATCTGGTCTTCCAGGATAAGGAAAAATCCGCTGATGATATCCCGAACCAGATTCTGTGCTCCGAACCCGATTGCCAATCCGGCAATACCCGCTCCTGTAATGATCGGCATAATGTCCAGATTGAACTCGCTCATAATCATCATGAGGGCGATCCCGATGATCAAAACGAATCCGGCGCTGTTGATGATTTTGCCGTGAGTTTTGGCCCGCTTTTCCGCTTCGGAGATGGTTGCAGCATCTTTATCCTCAACCAGGTTCTCCATCTGGGCGACAGCCAGATTAACGATACGAAGGGCCACATAAGCGCCGATGATGATGCCGATGATGCGGACTATCCGGGCACCCTGATTGTAGAGGTTCAATTCAAAAATTTTCATCGACAGGAAAATCGCCAGAAGCGCGAAAGTTACATTCACAAGCGTATGCAGGGGCTGGAGGAAACGCGTCATCGCGTCCGAACGTTTTTCGAAAAGCTTCAACAGGGAAGCGACAAACTTTGCGGAATAGAACGCCAGAAAAATTATTGCCGCAACCAGGATGCCGTTTCGCACATAGTTTACGATTTTTCCCGACAGGGGCAACAGGCTTACGAGATAATAAAGTATTGAAAGAAGAAGGACAGGCGTTACGAGCGTTTCCAGGTAGTTCACGACCCTGTCGTCCACGCCGGTTCTGGTCTTCCCAGCCAGCTTTCTAAAGAAACGGAGCAATGTGAATCGGATAATCCCGGCAATAATCAGAACCGTTACAGGATACACAACATAGCGGGCATTGAAGTTTAGCATTTCTGTCAGCTTATCCATTTCCATCTCTCCTGGAAGTGTAGTAGATGCAACCATGCTATTATGACACCGATCAATACCGGGTAGATTAAAAAATTGCAGATCCGGAAATATAGCATGAGTTGATGGACATGGGCAGACCGGAATTAGATATTCCCCTTGTTATCAACGACATACATATACTCGAGAAGGTGCAATGCAGGCGTCTTGACAGTCCCCCGTACACCGGATATATTCAATCCTGTCTTTGTGGATGCCTGTTCGGGCATAATCATGGCTTAAAATTTATACACAAAACTTCTCGATAGCGCTGGAATTTGATGTTGGAAAAACCTGATTTTCCCCTTAAAGGCGGACTGGATTTAAAAAACGCTCCCGGCGACAATTCTCTCATAAAGCCTAAATGGTACGCGCTCTACACCCGCAGCCGGTTCGAGAAAAAAATGCTGAGTGAGTTGACGAACAGAAATATTGAAGTATTTCTGCCGATGCGCGAGATTCTGAGCCGATGGAAGGATCGAAGGAAGAAGGTCTGGATCCCGCTGTTTCCTGGATATATCTTCGTCAATCATGTGAATACGCCGGAAAACAGGTTTCGAATTCTGAATATCCCAGGTGCCGTACGATTCGTCGGCATCGAAGGGCACGCGGACCCGGTTCCGGAAGAGCAGATCGCATCCGTACGGCAATTCCTGGAATCCAATATTGCAGTGGATGCCTATCCCTATATGCGAGTCGGGAGTCGTGTTGAGGTAATTGCAGGTCCCCTGAAGGGCATACACGGTATCCTGGTGGAAAAGCGAGGCAAATTCCGCTTCGTGGTCCAGGTCGATCTGATTCAACAGGCTATTTCAGTCGAAATTGACGCTTCAGATGTCCGCCCGCTCTAATCCGTTAAGAGATTCGCCGGCTTTGCCGGGAAGGCAGCAAAGGTTTGACGGATCCGGGAGTCTACAGATAATGATCTCGGATGTGTTTGACCGACAGCTTCAGGTTTTTATCGTCGTTTAAAAGATATGCAAATTTGGTATCGGGATCGGTATCTCTATCGGGGTCGATATCGAAACCGACTGCGATCGCGATTCCGATACCGACCCCGATAATTCTGTTCGTGCCGCTTTGAGCGGCTCACATAATCAAGCCTCCGGCTCTGTCGGAGGTCCTATGACTTAAGAGCCCGTACCTCCCTATCTGTAATGAAAGAACGGACGCTTTTAAATATTATCGAGAATTATTCCCTTCATGGACGGGATACGGCCTATGTGCAGCAGCGCGGATACAGGCAGCAGCGTTGGTCCTATGGCCAGGTCCTGGATGCTTCAAGG
This sequence comes from Acidobacteriota bacterium, assembly GCA_037386985.1. Taxonomy (GTDB): domain Bacteria; phylum Acidobacteriota; class UBA6911; order UBA6911; family UBA6911; genus UBA6911. Next base: position 4,331 of record JARRLM010000075.1, read on the forward strand.
CGGCTCGCCCGGGAATTGACGGCGCGGGAAATCCGTGCAGGAGACCGTATCTATATCTGGGGGGAAAACTGCGCGGAATGGGTTATAGCCTTTTTAGGATCTGTATTGCGTGGTGCCGTCGTGGTGCCGATGGACTACACCGCGTCGCCGGACTATGCACGGCGGGTCTGCCGTCAGGTTGAAGCGCGAGTGTGTCTGTGTTCTCGTGACATGCCGTTGATTGGCTCCGATATACCCGTAATTCCTTTCGAAGGGTTGATAGAAACCGTTTCCCATCATTCTGGAGAACCTTTTACAGCCGGCAATATTCATGCCGGGGATCCCGCAGAGATAGTTTTTACCTCAGGGACCACCGCAGAACCCAAAGGCGTGGTCCTTTCACACGGGAACATCCTGGCTAATCTCGATCCCCTGGAAGAAGAAATCCGGAAATATCTTAAATATGAGCGCTTTATCCATCCCCTGCGTTTCATGAACCTATTGCCGCTCAGTCATATGTTCGGCCAGTTTCTGGGGATTTTCATACCCCAGATATTGGGCGGGACCGTTCTTTTTCAAAATACGCTCAATCCATCTGACATTATTCGATCCCTTCGCAGGGAACGGATTTCTGTACTGGTTGCCGTTCCCAAGATTCTCGAGACACTTAAAGACAAAGTAGAACGCGATCTTGAGGCTGAAGGCAGACTGGCTCAATTTCAAGGAAAGCTTGAACGCGCACAAAACAGGCATTTTCTGAAACGGTGGTGGATTTTTCGAAGGATTCACCGGAAGTTGGGCTGGAAGTTCTGGGCCTTTATATGCGGCGGGGCAAAGCTTGATGAAGAAACAGAACGGTTCTGGGGAATGCTTGGATTTGCGGTGGTACAGGGGTACGGCCTGACAGAAACTACATCTTTAATAAGCGTGAACAATCCCTTTAAGATAGGCATGGGAACGATCGGAAAGGTTCTTCCCGGCAGGGAAATTAAGCTGGATTCCAATGGAGAAATCCTGGTCCGGGGAGAAAGTATTGCCAAAAGCTATTTTGAGGGGAATACCTACACACCGGTTTCCGGGAAAGACGGCTGGTTTTCTACAGGAGACACGGGATTTCTGGATGACCAGGGGAACCTCCATTTCAAAGGACGACGGAAAAACGTAATCGTCAAAGCGGAAGGAATGAATATCTACCCGGAAGACCTTGAGTCGGCATTGCGGCGTCAGCCGGAAATCCGGGACTGTGTCGTTGTGGGGCTCGAGCGATCCGGGAATCCGGAAGCGTGTGCGGTGATTCTGTTTTATGACAGGGAACAGTGCCCGGATCCCGTCATCCATCGCACAAACGGATCTCTCGCCGCGTATCAGCATATACGTTGCTGGTTTGTCTGGCCTGATGAAGATTTTCCAAGGACATCAACCCAGAAACCGCAGATAGGAAAAATCCAGGAAGTCGTCTCAGCCAAATTCCGGGGAATCTCGGAAGAACCGGAACAGGGCGGAGCTCTTATGGGAATGATCCGCAGGGTAACAGGGCGAACCGTAAAGAGAACGTTGCAGGACGGTAATCTGTCGGCCGATCTCGATCTGAGTTCGATTGAAAGAGTTGAATTGCTCAGCGCACTGGAAGACAGGTTCCAGGTGGACCTGAACGAAACCTCTTTTACGGAAGCCAGGACCGTCGGCGATCTTGAAGCAATGTTGAGCAGGCCATCAGTGCGCCGCACTGATTATGAATATCCGGCATGGACCCAGCGAAAGCCTGTATCCATCTTGAGAAAGACAATGTATTACCTGCTTACATGGCCGGCAACCATGATTATGGCACGCCCGTCTATAAAAGGACGCGAAAACCTGGCCGGGCTGAATGGTCCTGTTCTTTTTATATCGAACCATATTACACAGGTGGATGTCGCATTCATACTGGCCGCCCTGCCGCCGCGATTCCGCCACAAACTGGCTGTAGCAATGATGGGCGAGCTGCTGCAGGATATGCGGCATCCCGATCCTGAAGGGCCTTTATGGAAGCGCTCTTTTTCAATTGCCCGATATGTGCTGGTTGTTGCGTTATTCAATGTTTTCCCATTGCCGCAGAAAACCGGCTTCCGTGCCAGCTTCAGATTTGCTGGCGAATCGGCGGACAGGGGGCACTCGATCCTGGTATTCCCGGAAGGCGGACGGACACCGGACGGAAGGATGCGACCCTTTCAGGCCGGCATCGGAATCCTGGCGAATGTGCCCATGCGTATAGACGGGCTGTATGATTTGAAAAAAGCAGGAAAACGGTATGCGCGCCCAGGCGCGGTTTCCGTCAGGGTAGGGCAGCCGGTACGTTACTCTTCTGACAAGGATCCGGCTGAGATAGCCGAAGATCTGGAGAAAAAAGTGGCGGGCCTATGAAAAACATAACGCAAAGACGCAATAGAAATAGATAAAAACAGCTTAACGCAAGGGCGCAAAAATTTAATTGAAGTTTATGTGTTAATCAAATTTGTCCAGGATAGAATGAGCGATCTTTTCGTATGCTTCCAGAATTTCAGCTTCTTCCGCCTGTTCCCCAACAGACGCAAGTAAGATAATAAATAGCTCTTTTTGGGGATCAATCCATAGAAAATACCCACTCGGGTCCGTGTAGCCGTATGCATCATCTGAAAGGAACCGGCCTGTCCAGTCCTTTTTATCCGGCTTCATCCATCCCAGGGGATTTTTCCTGTTACCGGGATCGGTGAAACGCGATATGGTTCCAGGTCGAAAAATTCGTCTGTGATTGTATATTCCAGTATTTATTAGTGTTTGCGAGAAATTACGGAGGATTGAGCCATATCCGTAATGTGGCGGGATGGGAGGAAAGTGAATTGCAGAGCGGGGAACCGCTGTATTCGTAAAGGGAAATGAAAATAAGTCCGGATCTTCAATCATCCGGTCGATCGGAATTCCTGAGGCGCGGGATACGATTTCTTCAATAAGAAGAGTATTCGAAACTTCAAATCTTGGATTTGGCCGGCTCTTGCCGGATATGTCGGACAGCAGATCTGCTACTGTTTTTTCCCCCAGGCCTGTATCCCGCTGTTCCGGCAGATATTCCTGGACAGGGGCATCCAGAAGAAGACCGCCCGATTCTGTCGCCAGCATTGCAGATAAAATTATCCGGATACTTTCTGATCCATCCCAATAATCGGAATTCCATGGTTGGAAAAATGAAGATTGTCCAAAGTCGCGATCAAGTGGTCTAAAATCATAGAATGAACCGTGTTGCCCTAATGTAAGACTGGCATGAATAAATAGGCCGGATTCGGTGTAGGAGGAGATTGCCTGCCGGATAATTCCAGGCAGATCATGCACAGGATCTGTAACTATGTCGTCCACAAAATTGGCTAGTGGTATGAAAAACGGTTTCAGTTCCATATCAAGCTTCGGAAGCTGGAGGCCGTCGCCGGCGGCCGCGTAGCCTGGAATCGAAACAGGCATTTTGCCGGTGATGGGGATGGCCCCGGAGACTGCCCTGGCGGCGGCGCGCTGGGAAACGTCCGAACCGCTGAAGGTGCACAGGTAGGTCCCGACTTTCGGGAAACGCTCCAGCACATAAGGATTTCCAAAGGCGATCCAGATAAGTGGCTTACCCGTCTTGATAAGTTTCTCCATAATCGTCCGCTGGTCTTTAGGGATTGCGCTGATATCGCGTCCGGAACTTAAACGGGCGATTGTGGAACAGACAATCAGATCGGACCTTGCGGCATTTCTTTCGATGCTCTGTATCTGTTCGGACGTAACCCTGTCATTGGCCCATTCCGTGGTCAATGAGGGATAAAAGGAACGCATTTCCGACTGGAAGTCGGATCCGGGAGAGGTGGCCAGG
>JARRLM010000076.1:0-9244 GCA_037386985.1 Acidobacteriota bacterium
TCATGTTATAGCTTGTCAATCCTGTCGCAGGTAATCCACCAACTGGAGAGCCGGATGCGGGAGATCCGCATGTCCGGTTCGGAGGGAGGGGCGGTGCTGCCGTCCCTACCCCTATCAAAACAGTCGCCGAAAGCCGGATAATCATTTAAACATGACCACTTCATTAGTTTTGAGACAGTCTCCAAGCTGCCGCACTTATAGTAGGTCTGAGGCTGATAAGCCGAAGATCCCTCCCCAACTCTATAGAGAGTTTTGGGTCTATCGATTCAACTGCCGTTGTTGCAGAATGAAGCATTGGAACACGCATCGCCTTGCTACGAATTGCTGCCGCAAATCGTCAGACGATTTTTTGGAGACTTTCGAGCAAGACGATGCGCTTTGGTCCAACAACGAATACTCAGTTGTTGTCCACCCATGACTTGACTATAAGGCTTTCGCAGGGCCAAAGCCAGCGTGTTCTCAATTTTTCTAAGGAGGACACTTATGAATACCGAACAACCCAAACTTGCAGCATTTATCGGACTGGATTGGGCTGACGAACGACATGCCGTCTGTTTACGTCGAGACAAATAAAATACAAGTGTTTTCTATTGAACAACAACCGGAAAAACTTCACGCATGGCTGTCCGGTCTCCGCGAGAAGTTCAACAACCGAAAGATCGGCATTGCTGTTGAAAAATCAAGGGGTGGTCTCATATATGCACTGATGGAGTATGACTTTTTGATTCTTTACCCGATTAATCCCAAATCCCTTGCTAAATATCGGGAATCTGCCTGTATAAGCGGCGCTAAAGATGATCCCTCCGATGCAGAGCTTCTCATGGATCTGATCTATCGTCACAGAGAACGATACAGGCCCTGGTCTCCTGACACGACGCAGACCCGTACGATTCAATTGCTTTGTGAATACCGTCGTAAGGTTGTAGACGACAAGACTGCCTTAACCAATCGCCTCGAAGCTACTCTGAAAGGGTACTTTCCCCAGGCTTTGGATTGGGCCGGAGCCCTTGATACGGTACAAGCATGCGACTTTCTTACAAAGTGGCCTTCGCTTCAGGCAATACGGAAAGCCAGGCCTGCAAGCATCAGGAAGTTCTATATGGATCATAGTTGCCGCAGAGCGGATGTCATTGAGCGACGACTTAAATCAATTCGTAGTGCCCGGTTGTTAACAGATGATAAGGCCGTCACTCACGCTTCGATCCTGATGGTACAGGCAACGGTAGATGCTCTGCGTCCGGTTATTGCTTCTATCAAACGCTTTGATGACGATATTGCAGAAGCCTTTCAGCAGCATCCGGATCGGGAGCTGTATGAAAGCTTTCCCGGAGCTGGTGAAGTGATGGAGCCCAGGCTCCTGGCTGCAATGGGATCAGACAGGGATCGTTTTGACTCAGCCGATGAAGTACAAACGTTTTCAGGCATAGCACCTGTAACAAAAAGAAGCGGGAAAATACACTATGTACATCGCCGATACGCTTGCCCCAGGTTCATTCGGCAAACGTTTCATGAGTGGGCTCGCCTCACCTTAAGATATTCAATTTGGGCTCGTGCCTATTATGAACATCAGAGATCGATCGGCAAACGGCACAATACTGCTATCAGAGCGCTTGCTTTTAAATGGATCCGTATTGTCTTTCGCTGTTGGAAAAACGGGGTTCTTTACGATGAGCTGATCTATCTCAAATCATTAAGAAGAAGCAAACCGGCCTGGGCTGTCCGGGCCGGCCTGGCAGTTGAAGCGGCTTAATTTTTATTGACAGACAACCTCAGTTGTCTCCAAGGGATCTCCGTTTTGCGATATAGGATGTTTTGAATTTTGCAGCAAATCATAGTTAGCCGATGGCTATTTCCGAGTCGGCACGTTAGCCAGCATTTCTCACAGCCGGTTTCTAAAGAAAGCGGACGGAATCGACCGTCAGGCTGACGGCTCCGAAATCCTCCTCAACAAGACCGGAGAGTACATAGGGGCGGGACCGGTTCATCATGTGGCAAAACCGCGCATACGCTTGAGGGAAAAACGTTGTTTCGTACAGCGCACTGGTGTCTTCGAAGCTGATGAACTCCATCTGTTCATCCTGCCGGGTTGAAACGACCTTTCCCGTTACCCACCACCCCACGGTAGTGACCCGTCTCCCCACATGCCTGTGAAGATCCGCGCTTTTTATATACCTCAGTTTTGAAAGCCGCTCAGCATACAGCGACAACGGGTGGCGGCTGATCAGAAAATCCAGGGTCTCCAGTTCATGTTCCAGGATAGTACGCGCACTGTAGCGGGGCACCCGTGGAGGAGCAACAGGTTCCATGTCCTGAAAAAGCGTACGGATTGCCGGATGACGCGATGCGCGTGCCTCGTGCTGCGCCAGAGCTTTCCAGATCATTTCCGGCCGCGTCGCGCGTCCGGAAATACTGTCGCATGCACCTGCTTTGACCAGGATCTTTAAATCCGCTATATCCAGCCGTACACGACCAAGAAAATCATCGAACGAGGCATACGGCCCGTTTCGACGCTCCTCTATAATCGCCTGCAGCGCCGTCGCCCGCAGCCCCTTTAACTGCATCAGGCCTACCCGGATCGTTTTGCCTTTCCCCCGGTATTCCCGGCGGCTTGCATTCACATCCGGCAGCAACACCCGCAATCCCATGCGGCGAGCCTCGGAAATATAGGCAAACGCCGAATAATAGCCGCCCCGATTGGTAAGCACCGCCGCCATAAACTCGGCCGGGTAATGCGCGCGCAAATAGCAGGACTTGTAGGAAACCAGTGCGTAGGAAGCGGAATGCGGCTTGCAGAAGGAATATCCTGAAAAACTCATGATCATATCCCAGACTTCCCCGGAAACTTCCCTTGAAACCCCGCGGCTTGCAGCCCCGGAAAAGAACATTTCCCTGTAATCCTCCAGCCGTCGGCCGGCACGCTTTTTCGATATGATTTTCCGCAGCAGATCGGCGTCCGCCGCACTGAATCCCGCCATGGCCATGGCAATCTTGGAAACATCCTCCTGGTAGACCATAATGCCGTAGGTTTCGTGCAACACCTCGTCCAGGATGGGATGAAGGGACTGATATTCCCCGCCCCTCAGGCGCCGCACGTATTCGCGAATGTATCGGTTGGCTGCGGGACGTATGATTGAGCTGTGAATCACGAGATGATCGAAATCGCCTGTACCGCACTTTTTCTGCAGCTGCCGCATCGAAGGCGACTCCACGTAGAACACGCCTATCGTATCCCCCCTGCGCATGAAATCCGCCGTCCTGGAATCCACGGTAGGATCCCAACGCTCGTAGTCGATATCCGTCCCGTAATTCTCCCGGATCGCAGACAGAACATCCCGGATCACGGCCAGTGAGCGGTTCCCCAGAAGGTCGATCTTGATCAAACCGGCATCCTCCGCCTGGTCCTTCTCCCACTGCACGATCGGAACTCCCTTGGGCGCGGGTTCCACTGCAACGTACCGGTCTACACGGTCGGGAACCACGACAATGCCGCCACAGTGCACGGACACGTGACGCGGATACCCTTCCAGCTTCGTCGCCAGGCGCACAATCTCCGGCCAGGGAGGCTTCAGATCCATGTCCTTGTACACGGGGTGGTGTTGGATGGAATCTTCCAGTTGACTCAAGCGCCAGAAATACCCCATGCGCTCCGTCACCGACTTGATCTCCTGTTCGGGGAGCCCGTACACCTTTGCCACTTCCCTCACGGCCGCCCGCACACGGAACCCCACGTGGTTGGAAATCATGGCGACCCTGTCCGATCCATACTTGCGGAAAACGTAGTCGAACACACCGTCGCGTTCATCCCAGGGAAAATCGATATCGATGTCGGGGGGGTCCACCCTCCCTTCATTGAGGAAACGCTCGAAAAAAAGATTGTGCGTGATCGGTTCCACATGGGTGATCCCGAGACAGTACGACACCAGGCTTGCAGCCGCCGACCCGCGGCCGCAGGTCCGGGCCGACTGCCGGACGATATCCCGGACGACCAGAAAATAGGTCGCAAAACCCTTGTCCTTGATAATCTCGAGTTCGTGCCCCAGACGCTTGAGCACGGACTCGGAAAGCTCGCCATACCTCCACTCGGCGCCGCGGTAGCACTCTTCCCTCAGGTACTCGAAAGCGTCCATTCCTTCGGGGGGAGTGTAAGACGGAAATACAAGACCGCCTAAATCCAGATCCCCGGAGCATTCGGACGCAATGCGCTCCGCATTTTCCAGTGCCCCGGGACCATGGGGATACCTGCGCGCCATTTCCGCCTCCGGTTTCAGCCAGCGATCCTCACCCGCCAGTTCTTCCGGCGGGAGGCGCGACAGGGAGGTGTTCAGATCGATCGCGCGCAGCAGCCGGTGCAGGGCGTAACCGGACGGATCGACAAAGTACACATCGTTGGTCGCCACCGGAGGAATCCCGCTGCGGCGCGAGAAATCGAGCAGCGGCGGCTCCGCTCCGGGATCGTTCAATTCCACATAGATCCGAGACGTCCCGTTCTGACGGCCGAGCGCTCGCAGCAGCGGCACCCGGTCGCTCATCACAACCAGATTTTCGCGATCCTCCATTAAAGCATCGCTCAGGCAGAAACCCGTTTCGGACAGGCGGCGGGAAATAATCCGGCAAAGAGTCTCATACCCCCGCCGGTTGCGCGCCAGGACAACGGCACGTTCCGTTTCAGTCCGCAACTCCGATCCCACAATCGGCCGCAGCCCGCACTCCTGTGCATACTGGAGAAACCAGACCAGACCGTAAACACCGTTCGTATCAGTCAAGGCCATTGCGGGCATGCCGCGGAACCGAGCCGCATCGACCAGGGCCTCAATCCTGCTTGCGCCACGGCAGAACGAATAGTTGGAATGCACGTTCAGATGGACAAACATAGTTTGGAGTTCTGAGTTCTAAGTTCTGAGTTCTGAGTTCTGAGTTCGTTTTCCCTCTATAAAATGCGTCCCGGTGGTGGATATCCTCAGGAAATAAAAACACAACGCAAGGACGCAAAAGTGCAAAGACGTTATGAATATATTTTTGCGTCCTTGCGTTAAGCGGTTCGCCCCTACGCAACACGAACGACCGCCTTATCACCATAGCGCTTACGCAGGGTGTCGAGAGCATGGTCGAGTCTTGCATGGCGTTCGGGCGCGGGATCGGCAAACAGTTCCATCTGGACCGATCCGGAGGAAAGGTCGGTCAACCGAAGCTGCATGCTTCGCACGCGTGTGCGCCGTGTCAGGACCAGGTTGCAAACGGTCAGGGCGCGCGCGTAGAGAACTGCCGATGATTGAACGGGAGGAGCGATTTTAATTTGACGGCGGGCTTCCCGGTGGTCCTCATACCGCACGGACAACTCCATCCGCCCGGCCCGCTTCTCCCCTTCACGCAGCCTTCTGGAGGCACGATCACAGACTTCCCGCAGCACTCTTTTCAAGAGGTCCATGTCGTTACTGTCTTCAGAAAGCACACCCGACTCCTCCACCGCCGGAGCAGCCCGCATCGGATAAACCGGAGTCCGGTCAATTCCCCGTGCGTGCTGGTAGAGCGCAAACCCAAGCCGTCCGAATGCCAGAGCGAGGTGTTCCATCTTCATCGCCGCAATATCGCGAATAATACGGAGATTCAGATCCGCAAGCTGCGCCTCCGTTTGAGGCCCGACTCCGGGAAGCAGACGCACCGGCAGAGGCGACAGAAAAGAAGGTTCGTTCCCGTGGGGAACATCCTGCAACCCGTCGGGCTGAATCACCTCGGAAGCAATCCGGCTGACCATCTTATTGGAAGCGATCCCGAGCGAAGCATCCAGGTGAAGCTGCCGGCGGATCTCTTTCTGGGCTTTCCATGCCGTATCCCGCGGTGGACCGAGAAGCCGGCCGGTCCCCGTAACGTCCAGATAGGCATGACCGTAGCCCGATGGCTCAAGAAGCGGCGAAAAGCCCGCCAGGACCCGAAAGATTGCGCGGGAAGCACGGAAATACAGAGGCTCGTTGGGAGGCAGAACGATCGCATGCCGGCAGTAGCGAATGGCCCTGGAAAGCGCCATTCCGGGTCTGATGCCCGCAGTCCGGGCTTCGGAGGACAACGCCGTCACAATGGAACGGGCCGCATTCCGGTGCGCCACCACAACCGGCCGCGCGCGCAGATCGGGATGGATCACCCGCTCCACGGCCACGGGGAAATTCGTCACCGTCATGTAGATGATTTCGCGTTCCATCATATTTCCGGTTCAGGGTTCAAGGTTCAGGGTTTATGAAGTTCTTCGAGCAGCATGCGGGCGTTGACGACGGCCTGACCCCGCCAGTGGTTGCCGAAAAAAACGAGCACCCGCTCGCTCTCCTCCTCCAGGCGCCGGATCTCCGCAACAGCGGCCGCAAGCTCCGCCCGGCTGTACACGTAATCGTGCTGAGCCGACCCGTCCCCCTTGACCCAACGGGAACGGTTTCTCCCCTGGAAGCGGACATACGCCAGATCCGAGGTCGCGCAGAAAAAAGTCTTCTCCGCCAGTCGCTCCCCGCCGTCTACACAGGCAAGTGCGATGCGCGCCGCCGCCAGGTGCTTCGCCGCCCGGGAAGCAAGCCAGTCGGGGCAGCCGAACTCCGCTATCAACGGAATGCCTTCGAGGGAATCCCGGATCCCGCACAACCGATCAAAATTGTCCCGGATGAAACCGAACTCTGCAGGAAACTGCAGCAGAGCCCCCGCCAGCCGGCCGGCCTCTTTCAACGGCCAGAGCGATGCCGCGAACCGGCGGGCCAGTTCCGGGTTGTCCGGATGCTCTTCCGACAGACGGAAAGGAGCGCGGAAAACGAACTGGAAATTCCCGCCGGTTTCCTCGGCAAGTTCCTGCATCATAACGGCTTCCGGTACTCTATAGTATGTCAGACCGAGTTCGCAGCAGCTGAACCTGCCGGCGTAATACCGCAGCCACGATTTCGAATCGAGGTTGCCGGGATAAAACACCGAAACCCATTCACGGTACTGGAATCCGCTTGTTCCGCTATTAGAATATCTTAACGCGAGGGCGCAAAGAACTGCTTAACGCAAAGGCGCAAGGACGCTAGAAAAATATATGGGGGTCTTTGTATTAATTTGCTTCCGGAGAGGGCAGGATTGCAAGAGTCGCGGAGTTACCACTGCGTACCTCCATAAGCTTCTTTCAACTTTTGCTGGAACAGTTTATCCAGAAGATCTACCGGGGACTCGGCAGGCTCTCGGGCAAATCGTGTTTCTTCCAGTCTCTCAAGTTCATTCAACAGAAATTCATTAATCTCCGGAATTTTTGGTCCACGATCGAGTTCTCCGCCGGCCGCTTTTTCTCTTAACAGATCATCGATTGCCGTGCGAAGCGATCCCGCTGGAACCATTGCCTCCAACAGTTTCTGAAATTCCGTAGGCACCACTCCCTTGTCGGCTTCCAGCCACTTGATCGCCAGAATAGGTCTCAGTACATACAGGTATTTCTTGCGCCAGACAGTATCTCCTTTTATATACTCCCGATGATTACTCTTCGCCATGTGAAGATAATGATATACAGACGCAGTGGGAGAATAGTATGTGTCTAAAAGCTCCCGGAGATGTTTCGCCGTTTGGAATTCTTCTCGATAGACAATCGGGGATCCAAGCCACTCCAGCAAAGGAGGATTCGATTTTCTGAAGAGATTCAGAGCCTTGCGCAAATCCCACCCGGAAACATCCAATAGATCTTCGATAGGCAGTTCTATGACATCCCGCTTCTTTTCCAGGTTTATCGACAGGTACCACGATGGGGGGTGTACATAGATAAACCGAACATCATAGTCGCTGTCAGAAGAAGCAAAGCCCCATGCGCGGCTGCCGGACTCGCAGGCATACAGTATCTTTACATCTTCCGATGTCTCAATATCCGATAAAGCTTTCTGTATCCGCTGATACAAAATAACCTCTATTTTATAAAGCGTTTAAAGGGATTGTCCGTAGGAATTGGAGTTCAAGTTACGCCCCTATCTTTTTTTGCGCTCAGAAATTCCATATCGTGCGAGTTCTTCCCTTACGACGATTCGAAGCGTATCCGCCAATGACTCTTCCGGATTCGATCGTATATATTCCCGCAATGCGGCATTGATCAAATTTTGATAGCTGCCGCCGCCGGCCGCATGGACCTGATTTCGGAACCATTCAATAATGTCACTATCCAGCCGGATTGTTATGCGCGTCTTTCCCGGAGGCGTTTTAAGGACGGCCCCTCTTTTCCCGTGATTGAAATCATATTCTTTCTTCATAATCTTTTATAAAACATTATATGTACATTTGTGCATATAATCAATAAAAATCATCTCTTTTTGAGTGTATTTATCCTTTGTATTTGATGAATGTTCCCTTGTCGTACTCTTCGAAGGCGACGCGCAGTTCCTCCCGCGTGTTCATGACGATGGGGCCGTACCAGGCGACCGGTTCCCCAATGGGACGACCGGAAATCAGGAGAAACCTCACAGGATGCTCTTCGGTAAAAACGGCGATCTCCTCGCCGTCTCCGAACAGGACGAGAGAGCCGTTTGCAACGAAGGGATCGCGCTTGAGGTCGAAGTAGTTTTCTCCTTCCGCTTCATAGGTGAAAGGATTTTTCTCCCGGCAGAAATACCCCCGTCCGTCAATGATGTAAGCAAATACCGTGTGGCCGGACTTTGTGGGATGGGAAAATTCCGAACCGGCCGGAACCGCAACATCGATATACTCGGGATCCATCACAATATCCGTCACAGGGCCTCGAACGCCGGACACGCTGCCCGCAATGATTTTGATCATTGCCCCGTTTTGGACCTGGACTTCAGGGATCTGCCCGCTGGTTATATCCCTGTAGCGCGGATCCATCATCTTTTGCCCGGAAGGCAGGTTGGCCCAGAGCTGGAATCCGTACATCCTACCCTGGTCATCCCCCTTGGGCATTTCCTGGTGGATAATGCCGCTTCCGGCCGTCATCCACTGCACATCCCCCGAGCCGATGACGCCCCTGTTGCCCAGGCTGTCCCCATGTTCCACATCCCCCTCGAGAACATACGTAATCGTTTCAATCCCGCGATGAGGGTGCCACGGGAATCCTTTCAGAAAATGATCGGGATTGTCGGAGCGAAAATCATCAAACAGAAGGAAGGGATCGAAAGCCGGCACTTCGGAAAAGCCGAATACCCTTTTCAGGTGAACACCGGCCCCTTCCATTGTCGGCTTTCCTTCAAAAACCTTGCGTACATTGCGGATTTCAGACATTTCTATTCTCCCTGGCGCAGAAATT
>JARRLM010000077.1:0-6537 GCA_037386985.1 Acidobacteriota bacterium
GCCAAGACATCTTCAGTTACATCTTCTTTGGTGACAAAACGCGGGTCGCTTGCAGCTACATGCATCGCTAAATCTTTGGCCAGTGTCTGGAAATCTGGGTTTCGGGCAACAAAATCAGTTTCACAATTTAATTCGATTAGGACGCCGATTTTGCCGTTATGTATATAAGTGCCGATTATTCCGTCTTTGGTTTCTCTTCCCGATTTCTTTGCCAGTGAGGCGAGTCCTCTTTTGCGAAGAATGGTGACGGCCGAATCCATATCACCTTTCGCTTCCTGTAACGCACTTTTGCATTCCATAAAACCGACTCCGGTTTTTTCTCTCAGTTCTTTGACAAGACTTGCAGAAACGGCCATTGGGTACCTCCTTACAACATATTCATCATATTGATAGACTCTGATATTCACGTGCGGCGGAAACATATTTCATTGCCGTACCTGAGTCTAAAACTTATCTTATTTCTGTTTAGTGAATCTGAAGCAATCACCAACTATTTGTCGGGGCTAGCTGTCTGAGGGTCCGATTCTTCTGACTTTGCCTCTGGTATATCGGGCTTTTTCACAGGTTGTTTTTCTGCCTTATCATTGGATGCAGCTTCCGCCGGCGCAGATTCTGCAGCTTCGGTTTTCTTACTTTTAGCCTTGCGTTGCAGGGTTTTTCGGACAGTAGTTTTCGGCTTTGGAGCGGGTTCCGTATTTGATTTCACTTCTGTAGCGGAAAGCTGCGTATCTGGAGACTCGGTCGCATCGGCAGATGCGGCTGCCTCTGAATCAGCAGCTGCTTCTTCAGCTTTTGCAGCAGCTTCTTTAGCAGCAGCGGCCTTTTGGGCCTGAAGTTGACGCTGCTTTTCCATCTGTTCCGCCAATTCTTTCTGCTGAGCGTTGTAAACCGCTTTACCGTCCAGGTACGCCTGGGCAATTGTATCCGTAATCAGCCGTATGGCGCGAAGTGCATCATCGTTGCCCGGGATGATGTAATCAATTTCATCCGGATCACAATTGGTATCGGCCACACCGACGACGGGGATACCAAGTTTTACCGCCTCTTTAATAGCAATTATCTCAAGCTTTGTATCGATAACAAATAGAGCATCCGGCAAATCCGTCATGTCTTTGATCCCGGAAAGGTTTTTTTCAAGCTTTTTCCGTTCACGCTCATAACGCGCGACCTCCTTCTTGGAGAAAAGGTCGTATTGCCCGTTACTCTTCATAGTTTCCAATTCACGAAACCGTTTGATACTCTTCTGTATAGTTACGAAATTAGTGAGCAGTCCTCCCAACCACCTCTGATTTACATAAAAAGTAGATGTCCGCTCCGCGGCTTCCTGAATAGCTTCCTGTGCCTGTCGCTTTGTTCCCAAAAAAAGCACCGATTTCCCCTGGTTGCCCAGGTCGTACATAAATTGAATGGCAGTTTTGAATAGTTTGATGCTTTTCTGCAAATCAATAATGTAAATACCGTTTCTTTGCCCGAAAATGTATTCCTTCATCTTCGGGTTCCAGCGTTTGGTTTGGTGACCGAAGTGAACACCCGCCTCCAGCAATTGCTTCATGGTTATCGAAACCAAATAGAACCTCCTCAGGCTACCTCTTCGAGAATTGGAATCTCTTACGAGCCCCTTTCTGTCCGTATTTCTTTCTTTCTTTAATTCGCGAGTCGCGTCTCAGAAGGCCGGCCTTCTTCAACTTGGGTCGCAGTTCCGAGTTAAATTGTAAAAGTGCATTTGCGATCCCCAGACGTATTGCGCCTGCTTGACCGGAAGTGCCTCCGCCATCTACAAGGGCACGGATATCGAATTTCCCCAAAGTATCGGTGACGGCCAACGGATACCGGATCACCGTTCGCTGAATCTCATTCTTGAAATAATCGCTCAGGCTGCGCTTATTGACTGTTACCTGCCCTTCTCCCGGTAAAAGACGCACGCGAGCGGTCGAGCTTTTTCTTTTCCCCGTTCCGTAGTATTCATCTATCGCCATTCATATCCTCAATTTGCTTCAAAATTTAGAGAGCCTTCAATGGAACGCCTATAAAGACAATGCTGTAGGTTGCTGTGCCTGATGTGGATGGTCCGGTCCTTTATACACTTTTAGTTTCTTTCTCATGGATCTTCCCAGCTTTGTTTTAGGCAGCATCCCTATGACTGCTTCACGCACCAATCTGTCCGGGTTTTTTGCCAGCATCGCAGCAGCGCTTATTTCCTTTAATCCCCCGGGATATCCTGTATGGTGACGGTATTTCTTATCCGTCAATTTATTGCCAGTCAGCTTGACCTTCTCGGCATTGACAATGATGACATGATCTCCGGTATCAAGAAAAGGCGTATAAACCGGCTTTTCCTTACCCGTTAAGAGTCTGGCAGCACGGACTGCGAGCCTTCCCAGGACCTGCCCTTCCGCATCAATTACGTGCCATTTTTTCTGCATATCCTTACTGCAGGGGATAAAACTCTTCATTCCTGTCTCCCTCTGTTAACTGCCAAGTAGAATAATCTTTTAGGCTATCCAAGACTCGCGTAAGTGTCAAGAAGAATTGGCATTATAATGGTATACTATGCGGTAGATTTAACGGATGTGGTTGGAAAACCGCGCAGATAAAACCACTTTCTCATAAAAAAATGGCCCTTTTAAAGGAAATCGAATTAAAGGGTTTGTGACAAAAATCTCAACTGAAATTCAGAAAAAACGCAACATGTTCAACAACAAGACGATAAGGGTTACATGGAAAAAGCGCAGTTCAGCTATTCCATTGGTGAAACAATGAACATTAACCAAAACATTTCTCAAAATAAGGCGAAGAATACGGCGCAAACATTATGCTAAGTTTTCTGAATCGCAACAAAAATGCAATTGCCCTAGATATCGGCTCCAGCGCTTTAAAAGAAGCTGAACTCCGTCCACTGCGAAAAGGCGGGTATGAACTCGTCAGTCTCGGTATAGAAGAAATTTCTCCAGACTGTATTGTTGATGGCGTAATCATTTCAAAGCTTCCGGTATCCGAAGCAATCGATCGGATCTTTACGGAACAGGGCATTAAAAATGACCGCGTCATGACCTCAATTTCCGGCCACTCGGTCATTGTGAAAAAAATCGGACTACCGGTTCAGAGCGATGCAGAGTTGGCGGAATCCATCAGTTGGGAAGCGGAACAGTATATTCCATTCGATATTGCGGATGTAAATCTTGACTATCAGGTTTTGGGGGAAAACACCGGAACGGGGAATCTGGATGTTCTGCTTGCCGCCGTTAAGAAAGACAAAATAACGGACTATTCCAGTGTTATAAAAATGGCAGGAAAAACCCCCGTGTTGGTGGATGTCGACGCTTTCGCGCTTCAAAATGCCTACGAACTGAATTACGAGCCAACCAGCCAGGATACGGTTGCGTTGCTGGATATAGGCGCCGGCACCATGACCATTAACATCGTATCTGGAACCAACTTCCTGTTTACGCGCGATGTCGGGGTCGGTGGACAACAACATACGGAATTCCTGCAAAAAGAATTCAATCTCAATTACAGCCAGGCTCAATCCCTGAAACATGGGAATGAGATTGAAGATATTGATGCATCGGAAGTAAACCGTGTCATCGAATCTGTGACAGAAATAATCTGCCTTGAAATCCAAAAAACCTATGATTTTTTCAAATCCACAACAACTGTAGATCATATCGATCGTATGATTGTCAGTGGAGGAGCGGCTCACACAACCGGGTTGATAGAAGCACTCACCCAGAAGTTTGAGATCCCGACGGAAAAATTCGATGCTTTTAGGCGGATCAAATACGATCCTAAAAAATTCCCAGCCTCAATAATAGAGGACCGCGCGTCCGATTTCGCCATTGCGGTCGGTTTAGCACTCCGAAATACTGAGGAATAGAGCGGCTATGATTAAAGTAAACCTGCTGAGAGATCCGACTGCCCGTGCGCACAAGACTTTTGTTAAGCCAACAGCGTCCCGGACAGGACTGGCACTCATTTCCTTCATTTTACTGGTAGCGATTGGAATGGGTGCCTGGTATTTGTACGTCAATACCCAGAAGAAAAACCTGACCGAAGAGCGCAATACACTTCGCGTCGAAGAAGCAAAACTGCAGGAACTGAAAAAAGAAATTGAGCAATTTAAATTAGACAAACAGGAACGCGAACACAAAATCAAAGTTATCGAAACGCTGAAGGAAAACCAGACCGGTCCTGTTCTCCTTTTGAACCATGTGCTTCACAGCATTCCTAGGAACAGGCTTCTTTGGCTGACATCTCTCGTTCAAAGCAACAATCGAGTCCAAGTCGTCGGGTATGCCCAACAGATTGAAGCGATTCCGGACTTTATGACCAATCTTAAAAGAACCGGTTTTTTCCAAAGTGTCGATCTCGAAACAATCGTAAGAGAAACAGATGCTTCGAGATTCTCGCTCCTTTGTATGAGCGCACAGTATCAACCGGAGGAGTGAAGAAATGGATCTAAGGGATATTCGTTTGGATAATTTGTCCCGCCCGGTACAACACGCAATTTTCGCGGGCCTTATTGTCTGCCTTGCAGTTCTATTTTACATGTATTGCATAAAAGGCCTCGTAAAGGACTGCAATGCTCTTGAGGATGAAATAGCGACATTGGAAAAATCAGTCGCCGAAGCCACTGCGGTTAAAAGCCAGCATGCCGAATTTCAAAAAGAGTTGGCAGATCTTGAAGAGCGTCTCACAGTACTTCGCAGCATTCTGCCGGCAGAAAAAGAGACACCTACCGTGGTGCGAAATGTCCAGAGTATGGCTGTTTCCAGCAATCTCATGATACAAAAATTTACCCCTAAACCGGAAATTATGCGGGACTTTTATTCAGATTGGCCGATAGATATTGAGGTTCAAGGCAATTACAACGGCCTGGGGACGTTTTTCGAGAAAATAGGCCGTGCTACCAGGCTCATCGATATCGGAACCATTTCAATAAATCAAATAAGAGGATCTACGGATCCAAAACAGACCCTGACGGCCAGTTATACCGCAACAACCTTTGTCTACAAGGATAACCAACCGGATGTTTCCGATGCCGATGCTTCGGGTAAAAAGGAGAAAAAACCGTGATCGTTATGAACTGGAAACGCTCAAATACGCGGTATCTCCGAGGACAGATTGCTTCGTCCTGTATTTGCAGGAGATCTTCCATAATCTGGGTTGCAGCATATATGATTTTAGGACTTGTTGTAGCTGTGTTTCCGTGGAATACGGCTACGGCACAGGATGTGAACAGCAATGCCGGATCGGAGCAGACAGAATCGGCTAAGAGCACTCGATTAAACTATGCCGGGGTTTCTTTTATCCCCGACAATCGTCGAGATCCTTTTTTAAATCCACTCCTTAAGAAAGCGGGAGCTGCCGGAGATCAGGAGATCGATCGCGGTCTTCCTCCTCCTGGAATTGCAGGCACTTATATAGCAGAAGCCGTACTTAAAGGAGTCTCCATCCGAGAAACAGGACGCCGCCTGGCTATAGTCAAAGGATCTGGGAACCTTGCGTACTTTCTCAGAGAAGGAGACAGGCTTTTTGACGGATACCTTAAAGCAATTCATCGTGACTCAATTACATTGGTCCGCGAAAGAAAAATGAGATCTGGGAAGATCATCACCCAGGAAGTGATCAAGCGGCTTAGGACACCATAGGATGGCGGGTATGAAAATTCGATTCACTGGAAAGAGTATTTTCGGGTCTTACACAATGAAGAGTGCGAAATACTGTATTCTTCTTGTTATTCTTGCGTTTGCCGTTCCGTTAATGACTGCTGCAACGGAAGCGCCTGTTTATTCAAAACCTCCTCAGGTTGGAGCAATCAAGGATATATCGGCTTCACAGGAAAAGGACAAACTGACGGTGACTATGAAGACAGACCGTCTGCTTGAACCAACGGTATTCAAACTTGATAATCCTTTACGTCTGGTGGTCGACTTCGCAGATACTCTAAACGAAGTCCCTTTCACGAAATTGCCCTTGAATACCGCATCTGTCAAGCAATTGCGTGTGAGTCAATTTCAGAGCAGCGATCCTATAATTGCACGCGTGGTTTTCGATCTGGGAAAAGAGTATGGGACTCATAAAATCACCGCGGATAAAACTTCCATCCAGGTAACTCTTTTTCCCGGAAAGCCGGACAGCGGCAAAACTGCGGCCAGTCCTTATAGGAAGGCCGAAAGCCCTCCTGTAAAGTCCGTGGTTGCCGCAAAAAACAGAGCGCCAACCAAGACCGCGCTCACTCCGGAAAAGCCGGACAGCAGTAAAACTGCGTCCAGTCCTCCCAGGAAAGCGGAAAGCCCTCCTGTAAAGTCCGCGGTTGCCGCAAAAAACACAGCACCAACCAAGACCGCGCTCACTCCGGAAAAACCGGACAGCAGTAAAACTGCGTCCGGTCCTCCCAGGAAGGCCGAAAGCCCTCCTGTAAAGTCCGTGGTTGCCGCAAAAAACACAGCACCAACCAAGACCGCGCTCACTCCGGAAAAACCGGACAGCGGCAAACTACCGGCAAATCCATCAGAGAAGAAGGAAAACGCCGTCGTG
>JARRLM010000078.1:0-6481 GCA_037386985.1 Acidobacteriota bacterium
GATCCGTATGATAGCGTCCCCCGTATGCACGGTTTGATTGTCGTCCACCAGAACCTCCGAAACCGTTCCGAACACCATGGAAGCGACAGGGATAATATGCCCGTCAACATGCGCATCATCTGTCGATACTCGATCGCGGTTGTATTCAATCCAGAGGAAAATGCCGCAAGCGAGGACGGCCAGGACAGCCGGCGCAAGCAACCAACGAAACTTGGCGCGGGTGGAAGTTCCCTCATCTTTCCTTTTTGCCTTCTCCGCTTTTTCTGTTTCTGAATGTTCCGTTGCCATCTCCTGACTCCTTTACTTGCTGTAGAGTAATTCCATCTGCCCGCCGGCACGCGCCATATCCGCCCGAGCCTGGTTGTAGCGATAAAGAGCATTGATCTGGTTGTCGTTGGCTCGGGCCAGTTCATCCTGTGCCGTAATTACCTCTATATTGTTTGTCACTCCGGCTTCAAAACGGTCCCGCGCCTGGGCAATTTCCTCCCCGGCAAGCTTCAGTCCCAGGTTTGCAACATCCAGTTCGCTGCGCGCAGAATCGAGAGCCGCCCGAGCCACTTTCACCTCCAGGGCGATCCTGTTGCGTAACTCCATTTTTTCTTGAATTAATTCAGTTTTTTGGAGATCGGCTTTGGCGATCTCCGCACCGGTCCGGCCTCCGGTAAAAAGAGGCAGGGACAGGCGAACCCGGTATTCATAAACCGGGATTGAATTTCCTATGGAAAGCCCCTGATAAGCCCAGAATCCGTCGGCGTAAACGGAAGGAAGCCGGGCGGCTTTCGATGCCTGCTTCTGCCTCTCTATCGCCCTGATCCGGGCGTTCAGGTCCTGCATCTCAGGGCGCGTTTCGAAGGCTCGCTTCAGGGCCTCGGACTCTTCGGTATCCGGAACTTTAAAAAATTCCATTGCGTCCGCAAGTTCGATGGTTGTTTGCGGATCGATATTGAGAAGCTGCGCCAGGGTATAGAGATAAGTCTTCGAACGGGTTTCCGCTACAATCAGCTTCTGTTTTTCATTCTGGAGTGTAACGTTGGCCCGCAACGCATCGATGCGTGTGCCGGCACCGTTTGTCTGTAAATCCTCTGCCAGTTGATAGAGGGCCTGGGCCAGGCCGACCCGCGATTTTATTGCCATAACGTCGGCGTTTTCCCTGAGGCACCCAAGATATTGGGACACAACCAGCAGAATAACCTGTTCCTTTACGCTTTTAGCCTGTAATTCCATGCCGCCGACCGTATCTCCTGCTGCCTGCCACCGCCGCCAGAGCGTCAGGTCGAAGACCGGGAGCGAAAAGGACCCTCCCCCTTGAAAGATATCCAACGGCCCAACCTGTTTCGAGAATCCCGGGATTGTTCTCCCGGTAAAAGCTTCCAGATTGGTGCGCCGGACGGTTTCCGACACTTCCGCCTTAATTTCCGGCAGCAGGGCGGAGCGTGCGATATTCTTATCCTTTTCGCTTTGCGCCAAATTGATTCCGGCTATCTGAACCTGAGGATTCTGTTGCAGGGCCAGCCTGACGGCTTCCTGTAGGGTCAGCCGCAAAACAGCCTCCTCGCCCGGAATCGGCGGAACAGCGACCAGGCTGAAAAGGAGCATGAAAAAAAGCCTGACGCCGCGCAGCTGTCGGCGCTTTCCGCGGGACGGACCGGCGACATGACGATGCGGCGAAAATACCCGACCGACAATTTCCGGAACGGCCGTTTCTTTTTCCTCTTGTCTGAAAACGCTTGTGCTAAACATGAATATCATGCCTTTCAGATTAGGGTTTGAATCCTCAATTTCAGTGATTTTCGCAGCTATGCGGTGCGGACTCTAAGCACACCTCAGGCCCCCTGATTCACCGTGCAGTGGAGATACTGCGAAAATGCAGGATAAACACCGAATTTTTCTTTCCCCGGGTTCCGGAACGGAGGGGTCAGCCGGAAACAACGCTCTGGACCGTACGGGGAAAGTTCGAACAAAGGAGTAAAACCATGATTGTCCATACAAACTGTCTTAAATATTAGATGCCTGTAATTGTGATATTTCGAATCCCGTGAGACAGATTCGTATTTATCCTAGCATATTTTTCAAAACCTCATAGGGGACAGCCATCGTGTGTTCCATGAAGCCGGTGGAAGTTGTAGAACTGATCGCAGGCGGCAGCAATTCTGTTCAGATCGAGATCATCGGGGCGCCTGTATCTGGGGTCCATTCCGGAGAAAAGGTATTGTTTTTGGGGCGAGGGGTTTGCCCCGGTTCAGCTGCTTCTGAAATATGTCCGACCTAACCTTAAAAACACCCTCTGCTGCGCCCTAATCTCTGTACTCGAGAAACGCACTCTATACAACCCCGGCCGGCTGGAACCAAAATAGTAAGAATTTTAGATGAGTGCTCCAAATGCTGATATAAAATGTTTCCTGTTAGAAATCGAAAATGCGGCACTTGCGATGAAAACTTACGAATCTGATTAAAGGAGACACTTATGGCAGGAATGGATAAACTGGAAAACGTTGTACGTGAACCGAATGTCGTTGAACTAAAGCCCTGGAAATCCATACACGACACAATCAAGGAACCGATGGTTACGGGACTGGGCACCATGGATATCCCCAAATCTGTCCTGGCGATGGGATTCGCTCGTATTACTAAGCCTGATACGTTGGGCGCCCCGGCTCACAAACATCCCTTCGACCAGTGGGTTTACCTCATCGGGGAAACAAAAAACTTCGCCGACTTCGATGCCGATATCGAAATGAGACTCGGCAATAAGATCGTAAAAATCAATTATCCCTGTTATATCTTTATTCCCAAAAACGTAATGCATTGCCCGCTGGAAATAAAGCGCGTCGGCAAGCCCTTCATCTTCATCGATGCCAGGATTACCAAAGAGGCATCCGTCCGCCCGTCCAAGACAGCAAAGGTCAAGCCGATCAAATACATCGCAAAAAATAAAAAAAGTAAAACAAAAGGGGCTTAAGAAATGTAGTAGAAGGCACCTGGTTGAAGGAAGGTTGGGCGGGCACACCAGGAACGGCAGTTGTGTTAGTCTGGCGGATTTCCGGTGGCGCTTGAAGGTGGGCGGGCGGATACGTTGTAGCCCGATGGAGGTGGGGCCCTTAGCGCGCATCTCTCACAAGCCTGTGGTTTCACTCAGGGTGAAAGTGTGCCACTGAACAACAATATCGTATATGCTATAGTTATCCGCTTTTGATGCGGGTCAGACGTGAATAAATCCGAACATGATCGATGGATGCAATGCAAGATATACCCATGAAGAAGCTATGCATAATGTTCATTTTAACTCTGTTCGGGTTCTCTTCGATACCGGCGCAGGAGCCTATAGCGGATACAAAAACTTGGCATGTATTGGGCTTTTTCGATGGAGAGAACGCGGAACTCGAAAAAATTTGCGAATACAACATCAACCAATTGGAAGAGGTTGATTCCGCCTTTGTAAAAATCATCGTGGCTTTCGATCGCACATACAGCCCTACCGTAGACTCTTCTGTCAGAATTTACGACATCACGCAGGATATTGATCGAACCGAAATCATCTCCAATTCCATCAGTATCGGCGAACGCGATATGGGGTTGGCCGATGTGTTGGATGAATTTATTTCGAAATATCTCGGGGAACGGAATGTCCTGATCATCAAAGCCCATGGATATGGAATTATCAGCCCGGCTTACCTGAAAGTCGGCTACAATACTCCACAAGACCCTATTGTCATCAGTCGGGTTTTAGCAAAGCGATTTGATCGGCCGCTCGAGGTGATGATTTTTGACAGCTGTAATATGGCTTCGATAGAGGTGGCCTATGAATTCAAAGGCCTGGTATCCGTGATGGTTGCCTCCCAGGACCTGATGTTCTATTCACTGGATGCAAGCGAGGAGATCACCTACTCGTCCAGGCCTGGCATCGATTATATTGATCTGATTTTAAAATTGAAGCCCCATTCAAATCCGATCACTATCGGCAAGAACGTGGTCGCCAGCTTCATAGAAATTGTCAGTAAAAAAGATGCCCTATATAACCGAGCTACGATTTCGGCCTTGGACCTGGACACCCTGGATGTAGGTGCTTTAAAGGACATAGCGGATGATCTGATACAGGGCTTAACCAACCCGAATACCCAAAATCCGTATTTGGACGCACTGAAAGATACCCTGGAAACCGCCCATCTTTTTCAGCCCATCGGAAGAAACAGCATATTGACCCACTATGATTTAGACGACTTTTTAAGCATTTTGGAAGATCGCCTGGGCAAAAACTTTGATCGGCCCGGCGCCTGCGTAATCCAGAGTTATAGCAATATTTATGTAAAGAAGGCGTCGGGGCTTTCGATTCTTTTTTTCAAGGATCTTTCGAGGATTTCGCCTGTCAGAAAGAAAGAACTGTTTGAAAAATATTCCAGATCCCGGTTTGCCGAAGAGACCGGTTGGGATAAGCTCATGCAGATCTATCATGATCTTATCGCCCATCAATAACAGGGTCTTATTTCCATGACCCGGCGGACCGGTCCCGGTTCAAGCTACCGGTGGAAGGGAGGGAAGAAGTGCCTGATGGCGGACACGATCTCGCCGATCATCCAGAGAAGAATCGGAAACATTCGGATGGCGAACATCACTACAAGGACAACGAGACAGAATTTCATGATTCCTGCGATCAGGGTGCTCTCTCCGTTTCCCGACGATGAAATATTTTTAATCAATTTGCCCAGGACAAAAATGAGGACGATGATCACCAGGATTGAGATTACGGGATTATAATGGATTCCTATGCCGGGCATGAAGTCCGGAAAAAGCGGCCAACGAAACATGAAATCCGGTGAAAATGTCCAACGAAGAAAGTTCAACAATACGGTAATACCAACAATGAAGAGGAGGAGGGTTATCACTGTACTTAGGCTGCTGTTGACCTTTTTCCGCTTATGCCGTTGCCCGTATTCTGCGCTAGCCTTCGGTTTGTATGTTTTGCCGGCGTTATCCTTTAAATCCTGAAATTTGCTTTTGGCGCGTTCAATCACATCCCGGGCATCGAAGGGAGCGCCATGGGCCGCCGCATGTTCCTCAGGGGTTTTTGCCTCGGGAATAAACAAGGCCATTGCCAGATAAATGATGGCCACTACACCGCCGGAATATATCAGCAGGACGACAAAAATAATTCGAATAATTGTGGGATCAATGCCGAGGTAAGCGGCGATTCCGGCGCAGATTCCCTCGACCATTTTGTCGTCTTTCAGGCGATACAGTTTGCGAGGTTTGCGAGCCGATGCCCCCTGGCCTGTATCATTGTCTTTTGAATCCTCGCTGTCGAAAGACGGACCTGTATCGGCGCCTGCTTCGTCCGTATCATCTCTGCTGTCTCTGACCGGTCCCATCTCCTCAATGATTTGATCCACTTCAGTACTCAACACGACGGTCTTACCCGACCTGATGAAGCGGTTGCATTTATCGGCAATCGCCTGCTCGAGATCCGTCAGGATCTCTTCAATATCGGGATTGTTGGCCAGTTGTTGGCGGGCTTCCCTAAGATAGGCATCCAGGGCTTCAAAGCCTTGTTCTTCGAGCTGATAGGCGGTGCCGTTCAGATTGATGCTGATTAACTTGTTCATCTTATGTCCCCACCAGGCTGATGGTTTTGTTGATTTGCTTCCAGTAGGAATCAAGTTCGTTCAGATGTTGCTGACCCAGTTCGGTCAGCTGGTAATATTTGCGCGGTGGCCCGGCCTCGGACTCGACCCACTCGTACTCCACCAGTCCGTCTCTGCGCATCCTGCTCAGGAGGGGATAAAGTGTTCCCTCCTTGGTGGTGAATTCCGTCTTCCCGAGGCGCGTCAGGATATCAGCCGTGTATACTTTGTTGGCCGCGATGATCCGGAGTATCAGAAATTCCAGCAGGCCTTTGCGTATCGGACCGAATTTTTCCTTTGCTTTCATAATCAAGCTACCTTTTTATAAAAAGGTACCTGTTTAAATAAAGAATGTCAATACTGTAAAATATATCAATGGAATTCTTTCTTAAGTGGATAATCCTTCTTATACGGTGAGGGTGATTTCATGACAAACATGATGAACGCAGCCGAGGCGGGCCGTTTTTTTGCCGAAGAAATCCGAGTTGTCCATAACATACAATCTCAGCGCGTTATTGATTCCTTCGCAACCGTACCACGCGAACAGTTTCTTCCGCCCGGTCCCTGGCAAATCAGGGGCAGTGAACTAGCAGCCGGCCTTTTTTCAGGCCTTCCTGCTCAATCGCGGCAAACTGAGGATGCGAATCCACGGCATGTATACCATGATGTGTCGATCGCGATCGATCCGTCACGCGACCTGTACAACGGACAGCCGAGCTTTATAGCGACCTGGTTTGAGCGGCTGAAGATCAAAGAAGGGGATCGCGTGGTGCATATCGGTACCGGTACGGGTTATTACACGGCCCTCATCGCACATATCGTCGGTTCCTCAGGCATGGTCCATGGTATTGAGATCGATCCGGCAT
>JARRLM010000079.1:0-6443 GCA_037386985.1 Acidobacteriota bacterium
GAAACTCGCTGACAACCTCCCCTGTATGCAGATCCCTGCCTGTATAGGATCCCGTGTTTTCACCCGAGAAGGCTATTGCGCCCGTCCAGACCAGTCCGTCGATCACAAATATATCTTCGGGGGAATAGTGCCCCGAAAGAGGCTGGGGCGCGTCCCAAAGCTTTTTGCCGTCTGAGGCCGACAGGGCCATCATGGATCCGGCTGCGAAATCCGAATCCCCTCCCAGTGAAAAGACAAGAACATTATCGGAAACCACCAGCCTGGGTGAATAGGCTGTATCGAATTTCCTGGTCTGTACAGGATCGGACTGCCAGTTTTCGCTTCCGGTTTTGCGATCGAGGCTGACCAGCTTTTCACCGTTGTAAAAGTAAACAGACTTTGCATCGGCTGAAAGGGTCAAAGGCCCCACGGGATATTCCTTTGTCCAATTTGCGTGACCGCTCGCGATATCCAGGGCCATTATTTGGCCAGGCTCTTTACTCCAGCCCCATTCGTTTCTGGCCTCAGTTGCCCGGTCCCAGACGTACACGGTTGTCGATGTGAAATCTTTCCTGGTTTTCTCGGGACGTCCGACAACAAGGAATAGCGTATTGTCCGAAACAATGATTTCCGAAGTCTGCTTGGTTCCCTCGAAGGTCCGGAGGGTTTCTCCGGTTACGGCATCCAGTTCACTGACCGGCGCATTGATGCCCAGCGTTACATATACGCGGTCTCCGATCGCCACCAGGCGGCGCGGCAGGTAGGCCGGCCCGCTCTTCATCGGAAATAAATGATCCTGCCATTCCGGGATAGCCCGTTTCCACAGAATAGTGCCGTTGAAGGCGTCCCGGGCAACCAGGTAGTTTTCAGAGGGTAATTCAACGGATTCCAGGGGACCTTCATCGATAATGTAGAAAATGCGGCCTCGGGCGGAAACGAGGGCGCTCATGCTGGCGGTTGTATCGTGATGGCGGCCCCACATCGGGGCGCCGACCCATTGGTAATGCTTAACGGGGCCGATGGCCGTATCTTTCGAGACCGGGTTGTTGCCGGCATTGTAAAGGTACTGGTTCCATTCATCCAAATCTGCCGGTCGGGGCTTGACCGTCTTTTTCCATCCGAACAGTCCCTTTTTCATGAGCACACCGTTGGGTGTGAGTACCCGCATTGCCTCCTCTTCGGGGATGTTTCCCAGGTCTTCGGCGACGATCAGGTTGATCATGTTGTCCGTGTAGGGCAATCGGTTTCCTGTCAGCTTGTCCACCGAAATCGGACCGTATTCCTGCCTGGAAGCGATGTATTCCCGCGCTTTCTGAATGTTTTCGGCTTCCGGATCCAACCCCTGTACCAGGTAACTGCCATTTGCCTTGAGCTTCTCGGTCAGGCTTCCGTCTTCGCAATAAAGGTGAACGATAATTCCACCATGAATGCCGGATTTTTCCAGTATGCTCTCAGCCTGTTCTTCCGGAGTTCCCTGGGAGCATCCTGAGCTGAAGATCAGAGGGAATAGGATTAAGGTCCCTGCAATTGCGGGAAGGATTGACCTTAAAAGAGCATTCTGATTTTTCATGGGTGTATTCCTCGATATAAACCTTAGAGTTCTATGTTGCGCGGACTAAGACAGGACAGATCACAGGCAGCATAAGAACAGGATCCGCTTTGAATGCAGCATATCTTTGTCATTCCAAAACCTTTATGGCTTTGAGTATCGGGGATTGAATAATGCCTGTCAAGAGTTTGTCTCTTTTTTGTGATGCTTGCCGCTCCCGGCATGATTCCATAGGCGCTAACTTAAGTTTGTCCTGATGGCACACCTAAAAGACCTTTAGATAATTTATCGAGTGGATCCGTTCTGGAATCGGTATCGGAATCGGTATCGCAGTCGGAATCGAAAGGATACAGATGACTTTCGGACATGAGCAACTGGATGTCTATCGTGCCGCCATTGAGTACGTCGGATGGGCGTTTCGCATAGGTGAACGATTGAAAGGACATCGAACAGCAAAAGATCAACTGCTTCGATTGATTCCATATGGAAGATTCTGGATTGAAGGAAACCATGGAAACGACTAATATGTTTGTTTGGTTTTCCGCCCGTCATTGAATGATGTGAGGATCGGCGGACGTCCGATTTAGATACTTCAAAGGAGTAATTTACAGCAGGCGCAGGTTCCATTGATAATTTCGAAACAGGTTTAGGATCCCTATTTCTTTCGGAGTATTCATTTTTTTATTCCGGCTCTTAAACGGCTTTCATAACTCTTCTGAGCCCCTGTGAGGAATGGGGCTTCATAGCGGTCAGAGTTGCCCACCCGATAGAGTCTTCAGTAAGAAG
This sequence comes from Acidobacteriota bacterium, assembly GCA_037386985.1. GTDB lineage: Bacteria > Acidobacteriota > UBA6911 > UBA6911 > UBA6911 > UBA6911. The sequence continues at coordinate 2,315 of JARRLM010000079.1, forward strand.
CGAATAAAGTGACTCAACAGACTGAAATCAAAACCAGAAGCGATATGCTTGCGTCCGAGAAAATCGGCAGGCTGCTGTTCAAACTTTCTGCGCCCGCGATTATCGGGATGATGGTACAGGGACTTTATAACCTGGTCGACACTATATTTGTCGGGCAGTTCACGGGTATTCTCGGAATCGGAGGGATTACAATCGCCTTTCCCATCCAGATGATCATGATGGGCATCGGCATGACGATCGGTATCGGCGGCGCTTCTCTGATATCGCGCCGTATGGGTGAAAGGGACAATGAAGGAGCCTCGCTGGCGCTCGGCAACATGGTGGCGCTGTCCCTGGTCACGGGCATCCTCTGTATGGTTGCCGGCCTGTCTTTCCTGGATCCCCTGCTTCGTCTGTTCGGGGCGACAGACAATCTTATGCCGAATGCCGAGGCGTATATCATGGTTATCCTGATCGGAAGCCCGGTGATTACGTTTTCCATGGTAGCCAGTTCTTCGGCAAGAGCGGAAGGCAATGCCAAGGTCGCTATGAATACAATGCTGATCGGGGCGATCCTCAATATCGCTCTCGATCCTGTATTTATCGTATTCCTGAATCTGGGAGTTCGTGGTGCGGCCATTGCGACCGTCCTGTCCATCACCGCTTCCAGTATTTTCCTTCTTCGATACTACCTGAGCGGGAAGAGCGAAATTACCTTTAAGCCGCATCACATGCGGTTGAAGGTCGGGATTGTCCGGGAAATATTTGCCGTAGGTGTTTCCGATTTTGCCAGGACGGCGGCAATGAGCCTGACATCCGCTCTGTTTAACAACATCCTGCGCAGACTTGGAGGAGAGCTTCCCATAGCGACGTTTGGGGTGATCTTCCGTGTTATGAGTTTTGTCTTCATGCCTATGATCGGAATCGCGCAGGGCTCCCAACCGATCCTGGGATTTAATTATGGCGCGAAACAGTTCCGTCGGGTTAAAAAAGGTCTTCACCTTGCCAATTGGAGCGCAAGCGTAATTTCAGTTGCCGGATTTCTTGTCTTTTTTATTTTTCCGGTCCCGATACTGCGCATTTTTAACGATGATCCGAAACTGATTGCCATGGGTAAGGACGCAATGCGTATGTTGGCAATCGGCCTCCCCCTGGTCGGATACCAGGCCATTGGTACCAGCTTGTTCCAGGCGATCGGCAAGGCCAAGCCCGCGGTATTTCTGGCGATGTCCCGGCAGGTTTTGTTCCTGATACCGATGGTCATCATCCTGTCCAGGCTTTTTGGACTCACGGGCGTCTGGGTCTCTTTCCCCTCGGCGGATATCGTCTCCTTTATCGTCACTCTCGCTATGGTGACCTACGAAATGAAGCGTCTGACTGCAAGCCACGAACAGCAGGAGCAGGCGGGATAAGCGGTCATCTCAGCTTCTTCGGATATCACTCACGACCGCGCCTTTGACCCGATAGCTACAATAATGTAGTATAAAATATTCAATATACAAATATGTAGTTATTTTAACGTGTCTATTGAAGCAGAATTGTCTTCTCTCAACACAAATGTCATTTTGCGGCCATAAATAAATTTCGTGCCAAAGTTCCACTGAAAATTTATCGGGAATGTCCGTTTTGAGTTCGCGATTACGTATCGCGCGTTTTTATCTATAATTACAAAATAGTAATAATAATAATCTATAATTACAAAAATGTAGATATTGTGTGTTCCGTTTTTCCCGGTCAAGAATCTATTAAAGTGTTTTAAATAAACGACATAAAATGAAATAGTCCCGGGTGAGAATTTCTGGCACAGCTATTGCGAGAGTATCAGGGTCAATAAACTGGACGTCGACCATTGGGGAAGGGACAGTGGAAAAGGACGCTTCATGAACATAAGGAGATTAAAGTAAATGAAATCGAAAAGAATGAGACGTTTTGGCTTGGGAATCATGATGCTTATTTTTATAACTGGATCTGTGATGGCGCAGGATGAACCTGTGTTCAGTGCGGACATAACACTGGATTACAACAGCAAATATATTTGGCGTGGGATTCAGGTAGTTGATGAAAGCGTATTCCAGCCGGGTGTTTCCGGAAGCGCCTATGGATTTACAGGCTCCATCTGGGCCAACATCGATATGACGGATTTTGCGGGCACCGCCGGTGAGTTCAGTGAAATCGATTATGCTCTGGATTATTCAGGGATGGTTGGAGATTCAGTGGTGGGATACTCGCTGGGTGTCATTCATTACATTTTTCCCACTATCGGCGCAACGGATGCTTCAACTACAGAAATATATGGCGGTTTGAGCCTCGACGTTCTTCTCAGCCCATACATTACATGGTACCGCGATGTCAATGTCATCGATGGGAGCTATATTCAGATGGGTGTGGGGCATTCCGTTGAGATGGAGATGGCTCCGGATTATTCAATAGGACTGGATCTGAGCGGAAGTTTCGCTTTCGGAGATTCCGGTTACAATAACGGATATTTTGGAGTCGATGAGACTAAATGGAATGACTTTACCTTCGGAGTCGGTGTCCCCTTTAATTTGAAGCATGTGACGCTGACCCCGGGTTTCAATGTCTCGACAATGTTGAGCGAAGAAATTGGCGACGCATTGCCCGACCGAACGAACGTTTGGTTCGGCGTAAGCCTGGCGAAGAGTTTTTAAATCCCTTTCTAAATAAGGGAGGCGTTACAGGATCGATCTAAAACGGCGGGACGTTTGAAGAAAGCGTCCGATTTTGGGAATGGCCGCCTCACGAGTAAATCCGGATTCTGACCGGGTTCATACAACAACCTAAATAATTCAACCAGGGTGTTAAAAATGTGGATCAAATTAAAGACAGTATTGGTGTGCCTGATTTTGGTTGCCGGGTTTGCTGTAACAGCAAGTACGGCGTTTGCTTTCCAGGATTCTGTTGAGCCTGAGGTGGGAACGTCGGCCGCAGAATCCGTAGACATGGAATCCATCACGGCAGCCATCAAGGATGAACTGCAGGCTAATATAAACGTCGTTTGGACATGTGTCGCGGCATTTTTGGTCTTTTTCATGCAGGCCGGATTTGCCATGGTGGAAACGGGATTCACGCGCGCCAAAAATGCGGTGAACATTCTGATGAAAAACCTGATGGATTTCTCCGTTGGAAGCCTCGCGTTTTTCCTTGTGGGATTCGGACTGATGTTCGGAGTTTCCAACGGCCTGTTTGGAACGACACTGTTCGGTCTGTCCGGAGTAGAGGCAGGCGGAGACTGGAGCTGGACCTTCCTGATTTTCCAGACGGTTTTTGCCGCCACGGCTGCAACAATCGTATCCGGAGCGATGGCGGAACGGACAAAGTTTGTTTCCTACCTGGTATACAGCGTATTTATTTCGCTCATCATCTATCCCGTATTCGGATCATGGGCCTGGGGAAATCTGCTGATCGGTGACAATACAAGTTGGCTCGCGGATTTGGGATTCCATGACTTCGCCGGGTCGACGGTCGTACACTCCGTTGGAGGCTGGCTGGCTCTGGCGGGAGCTATAATGCTGGGTCCCCGTCTTGGGAAATATGGCGCCGACAAAAAACCGAACGCTATTTTGGGGCATAGCCTGCCGCTGGCAGCCCTTGGCGTGTTTATCCTCTGGTTCGGCTGGTTCGGGTTCAATCCCGGCAGCACAACCTTCGGCGACGGGATGATCGGATATATCGCCGTAACAACCAACCTGGCTGCCGCGGCCGGAGCCGTCCTTGCTCTGTTGACCTCATGGCTGCTGCTGAAAAAACCCGATCTTTCCATGGCATTGAACGGAGCCCTTGCCGGTCTGGTAGCCATCACGGCCCCCTGTGACGGTGTATCCCCTTTCGGCGCCGTTTGTATCGGAGCGGTTGCAGGGATCCTGGTGGTTCTCAGCGTACTGTTCTTCGATTTCGTGCTGAAAGTCGACGATCCTGTTGGTGCCGTCAGTGTCCATGGCGTCAATGGCCTGTGGGGAACAGCGGCATATGGTCTGTTCTCGCTGAATGAAGGATTGTTTTACGGTCACGGATTCAAGTCGCTGGGTGTCCAGTTGCTGGGCATCGGCACTGCATTCGTGTGGGCTTTCGGCCTCGGATTGATCCTGTTCTTCCTGATCAAGAAAACGGTCGGCCTGCGTGTAAGCGCCGA
>JARRLM010000080.1:0-11646 GCA_037386985.1 Acidobacteriota bacterium
TCTGATGTCGGGTCTTTAGGAGTAAGTTCAAGACGGTTCAGAGTGCTCTTGCCCGCCATGGCTTTCCCCCTGTCTTTCTTCCGCAAGCGGGTTTCACCCTCCGGATCACTTTTACCTACGAGCACGGCAAGGAGAGGATCCCTTCTTAATTCATCATGATCGTTCAGGTCTTCATATCCCAGCGCCAATCCATATACTCGTTGGGATACCAGTTCTTTCACTGTGTGTTCGATTTGTTTGGGATTTCTCATATCTGTGAAACACTGTGCAAATTGACGAATGATGCCGGTCCGATTTTCGGTCTCTCGCAAAAGCAAACCTCCGGCATCGGAAGTGATATTCCCGCCGTCGAACTTTCCGATAACTTTTCTTTTACCTAATGCGTGAAATTCAAGCTGGGATGGATTACACTGTGTTTTCATAAGGCTGTCTCCGTCTTGTGGCTTAAGTTGTTCTTGTCAAACTCTTTATGCCACAAACAGACAGCCTTTTCTACTTTATCGGTGAGAAATGCGGGCTAGGAACTACTTAACGCTAAGACGCTAAGACGCAAGGACGCAAAACCGCAAAGAAAAAATATAAATTTCAGAACGGAGATGGATCACGATAAATTATTGATATAGAGAAATAAGTTATATTTGCCGGTAAAAAAAGGGCCTCATTTCATCTTCGTCTGAGCCCAACTGAAGATTTCAGCCTTTATCCCATGAAACCAGATTTCATAGTAAATTTTCGGTTCTAAAGCATCCGTTAGATTCAAATAACAGGGGGTAAAAATTGTCTCTAAGGGCATGAATCGGATCCTCAAAGTTGGTTAAATTTAATATGCGCAACAAATACCGTGGTCAGTCCCCTAATCATCCTTTGCATCCTTGCGTGAAGGTTTTACCGGACGTCGTAGCGAAGGAAGGCAACGAAGGTGATTGAGAAGGATACAATGGAATAGATTGCCAGCAGCCCGATATCCATCAGTGTGTCCGAAGCCGTATCACCGAAAGTACGGGGGGCCTGAACAAAGATCGGGACGTCTTCGGGATTTACCGTAGGCGGTGTTCTTCTGTCGAAACCGATCACGGTTGTACCGTCATTCCTTTGGTGCGTTCTTGTTCGGATTCCGCCCATCATGCCCTCAGACCCCTGTTCCCTGGTTTTCACTTCCGCCATTTCCAATAGATTGGAACGGAAATCCGTCATGGCTTTTTCAGCTCGAGTTTTCAACAGAACATCCGTCTCCGCCAGGTTCATTGCCGCGAGTCGAAAAGATGATGCAGGCGAAAACCGGGAGAGCAGATATCCGAGCCTCTCCTGTTGCGCCTGTCTGTTTCTTCTTTCCTCATGCAGCCTGTATCCGTAATCCGCAATTTCCGCCTCCATTACTTTCCGTTCCTTGCTGATCTCTTGTTCCAGTTCGCCCTGAAGGTTCTTGGTCATTTCATTCCTCTCCTGCGGGGTCATATCGGGCGTCATCCTGGACATCTGGCGCTTTATGAACGACTGGATGAATTCACTCATTCTTGCCTGATATTCATCCTGTTTATCTTTCGTATAGGCCGCCTGTCGACTCTTCATTTCAGCAACACTGGGAACATCCACAAACTGTCCCGCGGCCATAATGCCGGCCCGCGGAACTATGAACACAAAAAATACCCAGATTACGAGTGAAATCAGGAATGAAGTTGCCGAACGGCGCGACAGCGCAGACGTCAAAAGACCCAGAGCGATAAAGAAGGTGAAATAGAGCAGAGAAACCAGAAACAGGCCGCCAAGTTTCTGCCAGTGCAGAGGGGTCATAGGAATTTTCATGATGAGCACCAGCAACACCGAGAGCAGGACCGGGATCGACAGGGGGATCACCAGCCCCAACCAGGACCCTACAAGCTTCCCCAATATATATTTTGCACGGGGCACCGGATTCGAGAAGGTAAGCTGCAGGGTTCCTTCCTCGCGCTCTCCATTGACGGCATCATAGGTAAAGAGAATGGCCAGCAGTGAAAGCACTATCTGCATAATGAATGCAAAATCCACAAGCCGAAACACCGCAAAAATGGAATCATCCGAGTACACACTGTTTTTAAGATTGACCTCTTCCCTCCCCCTGATTTCCGACAAGCGTCCCACATCGTTATTCACTCCGGCAACGAATATCTGCAGGGGATCGGGATGCCTGAATGCCCTCGTGTGTATGTCATTCCAGGTTATTGTCTTCAAGACCTGGGAGTTGATTTCCAGGGCGGCTTCCGTACGTTCCATACCGGCCCTATAATCCTGGATCCCGATCCATACGCTGAGCATTATCAGAATACTGCACGCAGCGAAGGTTATGGCAAACTTGGGGCTGGAGATAATCGATTTAAGCTCTTTCCGAATAAGCGTACTCAGCATCGTAGTCCCTCTTTTTCGTAATTCACCAACGATATTGAAGATCATCAGAATTCCCAGGTCCAGAACGGATGCCCGGACAACCGATTCCAGAGGCGGTTGTCGGTATTGAAATTCCGGCAGTTCTGCAGGATCAATCGGCTCCGGTTTGGGCTGATTAGGATTTGCGGTAAGGATGATACCCTGAGTTCCGGATTTCCCCTCCATGAAACCGGCATAAATGCCCCTGTAGCGTCTGGCTTCTTCCAGATAATGATTTTTCAGTTCAAGGGATGAGCCGGCCAGGTTGGTCACCGCCAGCGAAAAAGCCGAAGCCGGGGAAATGCGTGCCAGCCCGAGAGCCAGACGCTGCTGTGTGGATTCCTCATTGCGGCGCTGTTCCTCGAGTCGTTCGGCAAGTTCTTTTCGCTCTTTTTCCAGGCGTTCCGTCGATTCTCTCAGGAATGTAGTCAGCTTATCAAAAGATCCCCTCGTATCGTTCGGGTCTATAACAACCTCGAATTCATTCATACGAGCCATCATTTCCTGCTCGTTTTCATAATCCTGTTGAATTTTTTGATGGGCGATTTCATCGACCGAAATGACATCCACCATATTGCCCGCCAATAAAACCGAAGCACGGGGAATTATAAGAACGGCGAAAATCCAGGCTACCAGCAGGATCAGAAAGGATGACGACGAGCGGTGTGTCAAGGCGGAAACGAAAAGAGACAGCGTCGAAAATGCTCCCAGAAAAAGCAGTCCTGTTAGAATCACCATTGCAAGGCGTATCCATTCCCCTGCCGCCATCGGGATTCCCATTATAGGAAGAAGAAGGCAGCCGATCAGAATCGGAATCAGCAGAGGTATACTCATCGCCAGGAAGGCGCCCGTAATTTTCCCCAGGATGTAGGTATCCCGGGGTATGGAATTAGTGAAAGTAAGTCGCAGTGTCCCCTGCTCTTTCTCACCGTTGATCGCGTTATACAGAAACAGAATGGCGAAAAGGGACAGGACCACCTGGAAGATGAAATCAAGATCCAGAAAGCGAAAAACAGCAAAGACGGGATCGTCATTAAAACGGCTGTCCTGCGGTGTCAACTCACCTTGTGTTTCAACCTGTATATTACGTCCAATGTCGTTTGATATACCTGTCACAAGAGTCATCAGGGGCTGCGGCGGCAGAAAAATCCGGTGTTGAATGCTTCTCCAGTTCGTATGGCTTTTCATCTGTTGCAGGTTTTCGGAGACTTCCAGTTCATGCTGGGCCATGCCGACCTGATAATTTCGGGCTCCGACATAGAAGGCCAGAATAATCAGCAGGGAACAGACCAGAAACGTGACAGCGAATTTTGTCGAGGCGATAATCTCACGAAGTTCCTTGGCAACGATTAATCTGAACATAATGGTCCCTCATCAGGGAAAGCGCAGGCCTTACATTACAGGGTTTTCCGGCTCAGGCTGAGTCCCCGCCAGGCCTCCCATGTATTTCACGTAGAGTTCCTCCAAGTCGGCGCCTTCCAGTTCTTCTTTCTTTTTCTGCATGATGAGTCGGCCTGCGTCCATGATGCCTACAGTATCTGCAATTTCCTTTGCACGAAAAATATCGTGTGTGGACATAAGAATTGCCTTGCCTTCCTCGCGCAGCGTTCTGAGAAGGTTTATGAATTCAATCCCCGCCTTCGGATCCAGTCCGGAGGTCGGTTCATCAAGAAGAATCGCCGGAGCATTCTTAAGGATGGCAATAGCGATCCCGCATTTCTGACGCATGCCTTTGGAAAATCCCTTCAATCGCCTGTTATGAGATTTTTCCTCGAGCCCGACCCTCATCAGGACATCCTCATAGTCCTTGCGTTTGTATTTTGTCTTCCCACCCAGGCGGGCAAAATAGTCCAGGTTCTGGATAGCGGTGAATCCCGGGTACAGCATGACATTTTCAGAAACAAAAGCCATGAGGGCTTTGGCTTGCAGTGGTTGTCGGTGCGTAGGGATGCCGTTTACACGAGCCTCTCCTTCGGTGGGATCGATCAGGTTGAGAAAAAGATTGATGGTGGTGGTCTTGCCGGCCCCGTTTCCCCCCAGCATAGTGTAAATTTCTCCCCGGTGAATTTGAAACGAAACATCGTCGACGGCTTTCACACCGTCCTCATACACTTTTGTGAGGTTGCAGGTTTCCATCATAGGTTGGCTGTTATCTTCCATGTCTGTATCCTTTTCAGCGCTATTTCTACCAATCTAAAATCATCGTCGCGACAGTCGGATGCCGAAGATGACAATCCCCAGAACCAGGATGACTATCGCCGACACAATTATGGCGATACCGGTCACATTGGCCTCTTCTTTGATTTCTACCGTAATCGTCTTATCCTCGCCATCCACAGGCTGTGTATCGGACAGGGCCGAGGATTTCACTCGAACCTCGTATTTTCCCTGCGCGATATCCGGCGGAGGCGTGACCCGAACAACCATCTGCTTTTCATCGTTGACGTCCAAATCACGCAGAAGTTGAGGCTCGACTTCCTTGGCCCAGTGTAATGGGGCATCCACCTCCACCTGCACGTTGTCCAGAGACCGGGTCCCCTCATTTTTCATATCCAGCGCGATTTCAATACTTTCTTCCTTAAAAGCCGGGAAGTAGAGCTGAGGTGCTCGTACAACAAGCACGCCTTTACCGCGCGGCACGAGTTCCAGCCGCACGAAGCCCACATCCAGCGCCTCAATTTCTTTACCTGTCCAGGTGCGCCCCCGCACCATTCCCAGATTTTCAACCCGGTCACGCGGAATGACCAGGGCGTAAAAAAGAATGCGCTTGCCTATCTCGATCCCTTCCCCGGGACGATCCGGCAGAAGTACCTTCAAGGCAGCCTGTCGGGTTTTGTTCCCTTCGGTGAACTTGAACTGCGAAAGGCGCGCTTCCGATGAAGTGTCATAGAAATAACGGTTGAGCTGGGACGGCAGGTGGACAACTTCCAGCTGGAAGGTATCGTTCTGCCCGCTGAAGAGTTCAAGGGTCAGATCAAAGTCCGCCGAATCTCCAAGTTCAGCCTCCTGGGAAAACTGCTCGGACTGGATAATGACCTTATTGACTTTCTCATCTTTCAGGAGCGAGATCTTTTGGCTTCTTTCGGATCCATTTCCGTAGGTGATGTTGACCGTGACCGCATCCAGATCGCGCAGCAGGGCAAAATCGACCTTGACAGGCTTTCCGAAATACAGCTGTTCAATCTTTGCTTCGTAGGGATGGCTGATAATGGCCTCGTCATCATCCGAAAGCGAGACATAGACGTTGTGTATGACATCCGAACGGAGAGCCTTCATCAATTCTGCGTCGAGATTCAACAGGCTCGCATATTCGTCCCCTGAACCCGATGTGTTCTCCAGTGTAATGCTGACGCGTTTTCGACCGTCCTCATCCTGGTACTGCATCCCGCCGACAATGGATACGTATTGCTCTTCGACGATCATGTTTACCAGAGCTTTCTGATATTCAACCTCCTGATTCGTCAGGGTTATTTTCGCATCATCAAGTTCCCGCTCGGAGATGATTCCATAATCGAATTCTCTTTTCTTACGCTCATAGTCGCTTTTTGCTTTCTCGTAACTCGCCTGTACTTTCTTGAAATCCAGTAAAGGAAATTTATTTTGCGCGTCCGATCTGTGAATGCACAAAATACAGGCGATCAGGAATAGAGCGATAAGGCTTAAGCGCCTCCGGTGGATCCGGCTAGGCAAATGCAGTGGCGAAAGAATCAACATTCGGCACGTTCCCCTCTGTAGTATTCGGTCATCTTCCGTCTGGCGGATTGGAATGAATTCACATTTTTCTCTCTGTATCCGTTGCGGCTTTGGATACAAAATTTCCTGCTCATCCATCCCATTCGTTCCAATCAGGTCGGCGCCAGCAGGCATAAATAACTCTCTCGCCTGTATTTCCAGGTAATGACCGCTGAAATCGATAAGGCTGATTTTTAAAAAAATGGAGCCATGATCCCGTTCTTAAAGGACTCTACCCTATAAGGATCAAACTTCAAATATTATACGACTAGGATTGCAATTATGTTCCTGAACAAGAGATAAATTTTTATTTTGGAGGAGCAGACAACCCGATTTGTTGCCTCTATTATAATGAACACATCTTGAGGAGCATCTTATCCCTAGAATTTCAATGTGCGGCATCGTAAGGCTTGAAGCCCCGTTCCAACAGCAGGGAACGTGCCCGATCTTCCTCCTGAGGCAGAACGTAAAAATACGCACCAATTTTTGTGGTACGGAACAACAATCCACCCAGGTAGTAAGCAGGCTCCACGGCATAGTCGAGATTGCCGTCATCCAGGACTCTCTCAACAGCGAGTGACTCTTTCAGTCGTCTCGCCATATAAACAAGATTTAATTCCTGGTCTCCGAAAAATTCCGGTTCGCGTCGCATATTAAATAGTTTGAAGTTCTGAGTTCTGAGTCCTGAGTTCTGGCCAGTGGCTTACGGTTCTTGAAAAAAGTCACAAATTGTTTCATCCGGCCTCCGTCTGATGCCGGGCCGGCTCCAGGCTTCTTACGCCTTAAGTCTGGCTTCTCGCTCCTGAGCTTGAAGTTAATGGTTATTGGTTTGAATTCACGAGGGATGATCCTATAACCATCACCTTATCACTCAAAACTCAGAACTTAGAACTCAGAACTCTTCCTGACTTCTTTCTATTTATTCGAATTCTTCGTCTATCGGCCACTTTGTGGGTCTGCGCTTCAGGCTGCTTTCAACCTGGTCTTCCCGTCGCCACTTTTTCGGCATCAGTACGTCTCGATAATCCGACCAGTTGCTGACCACCATGTACAGGCCGAAGGCGAGAACTCCCAGTACAAGTATCGAGATGACAGCCACGGTTGAGTAATGAATTCCAATGGTTTCAGTGTTCGGATTGAAAAACACGCGCTCAAAAGCTTCACCGAAATTCATGCCGAAATATCCGGTCAGGATGGCGCCGGCACCAATGATCAAGCTTAAAATAGCCAGCCTGTTCACCGCTTCCGTATTCCGTGACGCGGCATAGCTCTGAAGCAACATATCCAGCTTTTCGATTTCATCATCGATGTCGTTCTTCGTCGGCTGAACCCGCAGAGCTCGGCAATGTATGGTGAAGTGCTCAAACTCCTCTTCCTTGTTGGACAATTCGTCAAAGAAATAGTAGTTGGAAAAGTGCAGAAACTCCGCCCGTAGGTCGCTCGCAATTCGTACATTTCCCTTGCTGAGTTTCCCATCTTCCCAGTCCCGGAAGATACGCTTTGATACCAGGGCCGTACGCTCTGCAAAATCGAGCAGGGTCGCTCTGTAAAAGTGCGCGATCAGAGCCATAAGGTAATAGCGGGTTCTGAACATTCGGTGGATGAGAAAACCTTCCCGCAAAGTGTGCATGTCGCAATCCGAAGTACCGATGGTCGTTGTCACACAGCTGTAACTGGTGAAACCATAATAGGTTCCGGTATGGGACCAGCGGTTGTAGAGATGACGCGTAAGCTGTTTGCGAATAAAGCCTTTATTGTAGCGATAACCCTCTCCCTGCAGATCGACATACAAAAATCGGCTCAGGAAAATCTGGTACGCTTTGGATCGAATGAAGTCGGGTGGGAGAGAATCCGGATTCAGACAAGCGTAGGAGTTGACAACCATCCTTTCATCGAGAACGGGCTCGTACTCCTGCAGAGAATAGTCGCAGAAATAGAGTAGAGATGTGATCGTCCTCGCCAGAGGGGGCATGTACCCGATCATCCCGCCTCTTTTGAATCCTTCCTCGGCAACAACCTGGCTGTTTTCATCTTGCTTGACGATCCATTGCATCCGGGCGGGGATACGCGCTTCGCGGATCTGACGCCCGCTGGACGGATAGACCTTTCGAAACATCTCATTGATCCAGAGTGCTTCGGACGCGGGTAAATTGAAGGCCTCCACTCCAATTGACAAAATACCGACACCGTTGGCAACCAGGAACAGGCGCAGGTCCGTAACCTGGACCGAAGCGGAACGCCCTTTAACATCCTCAGCACGAAACCACAGCGTTTTACCCTTGGGAATCGGTATTGTGTAACAACATAACAGTGCCTCGCGTTCCTCATTCCGGTTTGTCACTTCCCCGATGTCGAAAAACACCCTGCGCACATAAGGATGGAAAAACACCATATCCTGGTAGGCAGTGGAATCCATATCGAAATAACTGAACGGATCGCGGCGCCAGCAGCCCAGGTGGTCCATCAGAGCGCTTCGAAGACCTTCATGATGTACGTCGATCCATTCATCCAGGCCGTCTATCCAGTGGCCGTAATTTGCCCATAGCTCCTTATGATTCTGAACTACCGTAATTTTATCGATCGAAAACGGGAAGAAAAAATATGTATGTAGATGTAAAAGTTCGATCGATCAATAACCGAAGTGTTCCACGGGGAACTGGGAAGGGTTTTATGATGTCCAGAATTCATTTACGTTTTTATGAAGAACTCAATGATTTTCTGCCTGCTGAGAAACGGAAATGCCTTTTCCCTTATACATTTGAAGGCGACATCCCGGTTGAGACTTTGCTGCGTGATCTTCATGTACCGCCCGAGCTGGTTGAACTTGTCCTCGTAAACGGTAACTCTGTCGGATTCTCCTTCCTGCTAAGTAACGGTGACAGGGTCAGCGTTTATCCCGTATTTGAGTCTCTGGATGTCGGATCCATTGTCCGGGTACGAAAAAAGCCTCTACGACAAATCCGTTTTCTGGTCGATCCCGAACTGCGCTGCATGGCCGCGTATCTGCGCCTGTTTGTATTTGATACGTTGGTTTCAGATTCCACAACCGGCGAGGAAATGATTCTCAAAACGGAAGAAAACCGGAGGCTACTGCTGACTCGGGATGCCGCCTTGCTGCAGAATCCCTCAACTACACGTATCCACCTGGTGCAACAGAATAAACCGAGACATCAACTGGCGGAAATCTTATCCAGATATGACCTGTACGGTGAGGTGGCGCCATTCAGCCGTTGCCCGTCCTGTAACAAAACCGTTCATAACTGCCTTGATTGGAGCTGTGCCGAATGCGGGCGAAAGAACCGGAACAATCTACGCAGTCAGAGAATTCAATTCCTGACCAAGCAGATACTGAAAAGAGAAGCCACCCCGAAATAACAGAACGGCGGATCCAAAATCTTCATCCCGATCCATGACTCAGCTTCCATTCCGAAGTTAGGGATGCATAGATGTTCTACCCCATCGGAATTGAGGTTTAGCCTCAATTCCAAAGTTCAGAGATAAATAAATGCTCTACCCCATTGGAATTGAGGGTTAGTGAGCAGAAAGGCACCAGGCATGGGTTTTTTCGGCGAGGGCCGTAACCTCCCGATCTGTTCGGAAATCCTGCAGACCGCAATCGTCATAGTGGATCATATCTTCGAGGCTCCGGACTTCTTTCGGGATCGGCGGTGCAGGGGCATAGCCGACGGCCATCATGTCGTAAATCTTAAGAGGATCCGGTACGCCGAGTATGCGCTTGATCTCCCGCTCCGAATCCGGGCCACCGGCGGCGGAATACCATTGGGACGCCAGACCCAGCGATGCCGCCGCATGGTGCATATACAAAAAAGCGCTTGCCATACTGGAGCAGAATATATTCGCGACCAGGGAATCGGTATCACGTGCGCCAGCAGGCACTCCAATCCTGGCTCTCCAGTCGCAGAACAGAATAATAAACACCGGTGCATCCCTGAAATCTCCGCTGGATGTCTCCTGTGCTGGATTCTTTATAGGAGGGCCGAATTCATCCAGAACAGCCACAATCTTATCCTTTATATCCTTTTTTCTTACGACGACAAATTCCCAGGACTGCGTGTGGAACCCGGAAGGAGCCCAGCGGGCAACTTCAACAATTTTCGCGATGTAATCATCCGGAACAGGATCCGGTTTGAACCGGCGATTTGTACGTCTTTTTTTCACCAGGTCCAGGAGACTGTTGTATGCATCCATACTGTTCATAAAATATCCTCCATTGAATTAAAAGAATATCTTTGTACCTGTTTTACGCCAAGAAATAAAAATTCCCTGAACAGTCATAGGACCTCCTGCAGAGCCCTAGGCTTGATTAAATGAACCGCCCGATGCGGGACGAACAGCATTATCGGAATCGGTATCGGTATCGCGGTCGCAGTCGGTTTCGATATCGACCCCGATAGCGATTACGATACCGATTCCGATTCCGATTCCCAATGTGTATATCTTTTAAACAACGATAAAATCCTTCCCTGCAAGCAGCGTCCCGGGATAAACAATCCCGAGTGATCCGGAATGCCGTTTCTGCTATATTCCAAAAACATAAGATAATTTTTCACACCCTTTCAGCGACAGAAGGGTAGGAACGGATATAGCACCACATCAGTCCGGGGAATGGACCAAAATGGAACCAGCCGAGCAAGCAAGAAACATATTAGTCATAAGCCGGAACCCTAATCTGGCAGAAACAACCGTCCGAGCGGTTGATGCCGATGTGCGTGTAAGAAGCGCCACCGATTCCTCGGAGGGGTTGAGCATGCTTCAGGAGATACGGCCGGAAGTTATTATTCTGGGAAGCCTGGAATCACGGGAAGCCGTTGTGAAACTCTACCGGAATCTACAGGAAGGCTGGATTTCACACCATGCATCTCTTCTGGTCGTAGAATACAACGAAAACAAAAACACCTACCGGATACTGAGCGATGAAAGCCTGAGCGTAGACATCGGCGAATACTCTCTCCTCAAGGGAGCGACGGCACCGTTGATACCGGCCGACTCCCTCCTCCCCGCACTCGAAGAAATTATCGCCAGCAAGCTGAAAGCAAGAGAAAACCGCCTGAAAAACTCTCTTCTGGAGCCGGACGGTTTCTGTGCCATCTGGGAACAGATCCCCGGTCCCGGAGCATTTGAAAGACGCCAGGCAACAGTTCTGGAAAATGCCCGAAAGGCCGCGAGACGCGGCATAGCCTGTGCCATCAGCATTACGGACAATCCCGGCGGGAATCCGGCTATCGCGACAGATATCCTGTGTGCAGAGATCCGAAAATCGGGAATCGATCCCCTCGTCCACATCGCTTTCCGGGACAGGAGCCGGAACCAGGCTGAAAGCCTGCTTTTCCAACTGGCCGCCCTGGATATCAACAACATTCTTGTATTGACGGGAGATTACCCTTCAAACCTGGGATTCACGGGTAAGTCCAAACCCGTATTCGACCTGGATTCCGTCAACGGTCTCCGCCTGGTAAAGGAAATGAACCGGGGGTTGATGCGCACGATCATGCG